>JAVBVL010000101.1:0-11544 GCA_031554285.1 Bacteroides sp. | reverse complement strand
CACACCCAATAGAATCATGCATGCCATGAGCACCCAGGTAATAAGTTGCCCGGTAAAGAAGCGTTGCCATTGGAACTGGTCGTTTTCCGTAAAGTCTTCCATCAATGTATAGGCAACATTCCAGTCTATTAGCAGGGCAGGCAGGGCAGCCAGCAGCAACAGGATAAGCCCCTCTCCCATCAACCACCAACGAATGCCGGTACGGGTAGAACCCATGGCTATGCGTACGCCTACCTCGGCACGGCGTTGCTGGGTACGTATCCAGAAGGTACCGATAATTCCCAAGAGAATGTTGAGCATCAGGAACGAGAATCCCGCCACGTGGGTTTTTATATCGTTAATAACGCCGTTGGCACGGAAGTAGTTGGTACGCAGGTCGTCAAACGAAGTAACTTCCAGCAGGTAGATATTACCCAGGCGGAGTTGTGTCTTCATCTGCTTACGGAACTGTGAGACAAAGGCTTCGGTATCGGCATCGGGGCGTACACGTAGGCAGAACTCGGCGTTAACGGCATTCTGCTTCAGGAGGCGTAGTTCGCTACGGCAGGTGTAGTAAGCGGGATACACGTCATGGAAATCATGGTAACGCGTAGGGGCACACACTCCTGCCACGAAGTACGAGGGTATGGTATCCATGTAGTTCATTACCCCGGTACCTATGTTTACCGTGCAGCCTCCTTCGGTCAATTTGCGTACCGTTTCGGCAGAGAGTATAACGGCTTTCTCGGTTTGAGCGCCGGTTACCAGCGGGTCGATGCGCCCTTGTTCATCGGTAATACGGAATACGCGGAAGAATTCCGGAGATACCGTATACATGTAACCATGTACCCACGTGGTATCTACCCCGCGTGAACCGTTACTGGAACTTGTATTATACGGATGTGCCCCGGAGCTTACCGATACGCACTCAACGCCCGGATAGGCACGCATACGCGCCAATGCCGTGAGCAGGTTCTCGGTACAGAGACTGTCGGTTTGCGTGGCATCGTACGCCTCGCTGTTGGGCGATACCATAGCCAGCTTCACCTTGTACACATGCTCGGTATTATACCCCAACGGAGTGCCATACGTCTGCGCAGCCCTACACAGGTAATCGACTACATAGGAGAGGCAGATGAACACGATGAGCAGCTCCATCCATATCCATAGGTTGACGCTTCGTTGCGACCAAATTTGTTTAAACAGTTGCTTTATCATGGCGTGTTTACTTTAATGCGTTAACAATGGAGGTTCGTGATACCCGCCAGGCAGGAATACCGGCACTGAGCAGGTTGAGCAGCAGGCAAAACAGCATGGCAGCAACAAATATGCCGGGGGTAATGACCATGGCAGAGGATACGGCGGTATCTACCCCGGAATAGCCCGACATAGGGGTATTGAGCAACCAACTGCGCATACCCAGCACTGCCAGGTAAGAGAATGCCCATCCTACCAATCCGCCAATGAGGGTAATCACCAGATTCTCTGAGAGCACCTGCCACAGCAATTCGCCCCGGGTAGCACCAAAGGCACGGCGCAATCCCATCTCTTCCATACGTTTACGCATGCGCGACAGGGTAATGCCCGACAGATTGATGGCAGGCACCAACAGCAGGATACAGATAACCACCGTCCACGTAAGAACAAGTCGTGGTACATCGGGCTCGTCAAAGGTATATTTGCGTGCCATCGTCATAAGCTGCGTATCGGGAGCACCAAACAGCATCAGTTTAAATTCCTTTTGGGTGGCATTCATGGCATCTACCCGGCGGTTCACTTCTTCCCGTACAGCATCCATCTGCCGGGTAGAGGGAGCCAGGATGCAACATTTGTAGGTGCTCAACAGACCGTCCGAATACTCCTCTTCCCACAACGGGAAGGTGGGATATGGCGCCCACGCTTCGGCATACGCATGTTCGGCAAGCAGCGATACATCGGCCACTACGCCGCATACGGTAAAGTTCACAAAGGAGAGCGACAGGGTGCGCCCCACCACCTCATCGGTACCAAACACCCGGCGAGCCAGCGAACGGCTTACCACCACCGTTTTTACACCTGAGATAAACTCTTCGCCATACGGCTTACCGCTCAGGAAACGAAAACGGAATACCTGCCAGAATGTATTGTCGGTATATGCTACTTTACATTTCACCTCCTCTACTCCGTCCGGAGTAGCAGCCAACTGGGTAATGCCAGATATATAGGCGGTAACGGCTTCGGCTGTTTCTAACGGGTAGAAGCACTTCTTGACGGTACTCAGGGAGAGTTGGCTACCGTTATTCCAACCCTCATCGCTTATTTTGCGGGCCATCACCATATTGGTTGTCAGCGTGCGGTCACGGTACACTTCGGGCTCATAATTGCCTGTACGAGCCTGGAATATGAGCACAATGCACATTATCATGGCAATGGCCAGGGCGGTACCTACAATGGAAATGATGGAGAGCAATTTGTTCTCGCTTATCAAGTTCCAGGCTTGTTTGAAATATAACTTTATCATCATAATAGTGATTTTTGTTTATCTATTCATCGTGTAATGCATCGGCAGGTTGTATCTTCATGGCCTGGCGGGCAGGGAACCAGATACCTGCTACAATCATGAGCAGCATAAGTGCCAGGGTAATCAGGGCACCGGGGATAAAGCGTGCCATGCCCCAATCCATTTGATAGATATTCATTAAATCGGCCATGCCTATGTTGTAACAGATAACCAGGGCGGGCACAAAGGCAAATGCCAGAATAAGCATACCTTCGCCTATAAGCAGACTACTCAGGCTACGGTGCGACGAGCCCAGGGCAATACGCAACCCCAACTCACTGCGGCGTTGCTGTGTACGGTACCAAAAGGTGCCGATGATACCCAGGAAGATATTTACCAACAGGAACAGGAGGATGAAGGCACGTTTCTGCACCTCGTTTACCTGGTCCATCTGGAAGTTACGCCGAATGGAGTCAAACGACTCAATGTTCTGTATGTAGCAGTTGCCTACATTGTACAGGCGCGGAGCATCTTTAAGCAGTTGCTCCATAAAGTCGAGCGAGGGTACTCCGGGACGGGTACGTACGCATATCTCGTAATCGGCAAAGTCTGAACCTCCCAGCTTCGACAAGAAATTCTCCGACAAGAGAGCTGAAAAATATCTTGCACCATCCATGGGTGAAAAATCGCTGTAACGCACCGCCTCACTGAGAGCCGTAACCTTGTATACCGTTGAGCTATCGTTATTGAGAATAAAGTCTTCACCTATTAAACCTTTACCGTCGGGATAATGCTTATCAAGATTGTAGGAAACCACCAAGGTGTTCTCCTTCAAAGCATCAGCCAATGATTGACTCCCGCTTCCATCCCTATTCCGGTACCGGAACACATTGAAGAAATCGGGCGTACACAGGCGTATAAGACCGTAGAAAGTAAGGGTGTCATGCGTTAAGTTATAGCCGCTATTCGACCCGTTGTAAGGGGATGCATTGTGTGAAACACTCACGTATTCAATATCCGGGTGGCGACGCAAGCGTTCAAGTACAGCCAGGAAGTCTTCTCCATCGGTAGTGCTCTTCTGCTCCGGGTCAACGTAACTGCGACTCTTGGACGACAAGTGGTTAAAGCGCAACTGATAGGTGTTCTCGTAATCGAATCCACGAGGTTGCAGATAGGTGCTGAGCTGCACGTATCCCCAATCCACAATGACCCACAGGGCAACCGAGACGAGTAGCAGCTCCGCCCACAACCAACTGTTAGTGCGGCGTTCGTTCCAGATTTGTTTGATAATATGCTTTGTCATCATGGCTTTTAGGAGTTAAGTGCGTTAACAATATTGAGTCGGGAAGCACGCCAGGCAGGAATACCAGCACTGAGCAGGTTGAGCAACAGGCAGAACAGGAAGGCTCCCACAAATATCACGGGACTGAACAGCGCCATTACCGTAACGGTATTACTTCCCATCAGCGAGGAATTGGTAGAGTTGGCAAACAGCATATCATTCAGTACATAAATGCTTCCGTAGGATAATAACAGCCCTAAAAAGCCTCCAATGAGGGTAAGCACCATACTCTCCAGTAGGATTTGGTTAAGCAACTCGCCCCGGGAAGCGCCAAAGGAACGGCGAACACCCAACTCGGGATACCGCTTACGCATACGTGAGAGAGCCATGCCCGAAAGATTAATGGCAGGTACCATCAACAGCAGGAATATTACCACAACAAACTGGATAATTATTCCTTTGATGTTGGGTTCTTCGTTGGCCCACTTGCGGTTGTTGTACACAAACTGCTCATCGGGCTGATTGCGATACTGCACGAAGCGGTCTTCAAGCCCTTCATTGTACTTAACCCGCAAGCGTTCTACCTCGGCACGGATAGCAGGAAAGTCATCGGCAGAGCGCGCCAGGATAAGCACCCGCATCATCCCCATGGTATTCGCCCAAATCATCTCGGTAACATTGGTGGTGGTATAAGGAATCCATACCTGTGCATACGCCGTAGCTGCCAGTTGGGATACATCTTTCACCACCGCCGCTACGGTGTACTCGGCGTGATTCAGGGTCATGGTGCGCCCTACTACATCGGTGCTGCCAAACAGTTTGCGGGCTACGCTCTCGGCTATAACTGCCTTGGCAATACCTGCTTCACAGTCGGCAAGGTCGTACGGCTTACCGCCCAGGAAAGAGAACTCAAACACTTTCCAGAAAGCCTCATCCGATTGCAGTACGTCTACCGACATGGGGTCGCCCCCTTCGGTAGCAGCCAAGTGGTTGCCCATGGGTGGCGAGTAAATACACACCGCTTCAGGGGTAGTGAGCTGCTTGAAACATTCTTTGGCCGTACGCAACGCCATCGGGCCGTTGGTAGAGCCATCGCGCCCCGGCCATCCGGTAGACATCCATTTCACATACAGCGTACGGTCACGGTTAACCTCGGGGGCGTAATCGGCAAGCTCTACCTGCTGTACAATAACCATCACCATAATCATAGCGATTGCCATGGCTGTACCAAAGATGGAGATAAAGCTCAGCAGCTTGTTCTCGCGCAGTTGGTAAAGGGCTTGTTTGAAGTATATCTTTATCATAAAATAGTGATTAATGATTAGTGATAAGTAGTTAGTGATTAGTGGTGCTTATCACTAATCACTAAACCCTAATCACTATTTATTCCCTATAGTGAGTTGCTTGGTATTCATGCTGCCTACGCCGTCTTTCGATACACGTCCGGAAGCTGCGCTACCTCTCAGTTTTACGCTGCCTACGCCATCGGCATCGGCTGTGAGGTTCTTGCAATTGAGGTTTACATCTACATTGCCTACACCATCAAAATTGAGCTTCAAATCCTTACAGTTAATTTCCTTTACGTAGATGTTACCCACGCCGTCCATTTTCAGTTCCACATCACCTTCAATTTGAAGCGGTTGTTCGCAGCGGAAAGAACCTACACCGTTAAAGTCGAGTTTCTGCAACGTAGGAGCCTGAATGTAGTAAGTGAGCTTCTTGGCGTTTTTGCCTTTACCATCTTTATATTTAATTCTGAGGGTACCCTCTTTTACTTCTACCCGCACCTTTTCTATCTCGGCTTGGGCACCTTCAACACTTACGGTGCATTGTTCGCCCTGGGTAAAGTAAATGGTGCCTACGGCATCAATACGGAGCGAAGCAAAGTTGCCCACGTTGTTGAATTCTACTTTGTTTTTATCATTCTGTTTTTGTGCCTGTGCAGAAGTTGCTCCAAACAAGCAAGCTACGGTGATAGCTATATAAATCATTGTTCTCATACGGGTAAATTTTTAGTAGTTATACATTATTGTACCTGGCGACCGTCGAAGAAGCGGATGGTACGTGAGGTTTGTTTGGCCTGGTCTTCGTTGTGTGTTACCATCACAATGGTGCGACCGTCTTCTTTATTCAGGCGATGCAGCAGTTCCATTACTTCGGCACCCATCTTGGAGTCGAGGTTACCGGTAGGCTCATCCGCCAGGATAATATCGGGGTTACCAATAATGGCACGGGCAATGGCTACACGTTGGCACTGTCCGCCGGAGAGTTGTGTGGGGAAGTGGCGCATGCGGTGGCTCAGTCCTACCTTTTCCAGGGTTTCTTGTGCCAGGCGGCGACGTTCGCTTGCCTTTACACGACGATACAGCAAGGGAAGTTCTACATTGTCGAGCACATTGAGGGAGTTAATCAAGTGGAACGACTGGAACACAAAGCCCAACGTCTTGTTACGGAAGGCAGCCAGTTCTTTGTCCTTCATGCCTTCGGTGTGAATGCCGTTAATCTCAATACTGCCTGTGCTGGGAGCATCGAGCAAACCCATAATATTAAGCAGGGTTGATTTGCCACAGCCCGAAGGACCCATAATACTGAGGAATTCACCTTTATCGACGGTGAGATTTACGTTTTCGAGCGCCATCGTTTCGACTTCGTCCGTACGATAGATTTTGGAGAGGGATGTCAATGTAATCATACTGTATTTATTAATTGTTTTTGAATGTGCACGTTTGTTATGCCATTGCATAGTCAAACGCCGTGCCAAAAACACAGGTGTCTAATTTTTAGACAGTTACATAAAATAAGGATTGTTCGATAATGAACAGGTTGCCCAATTACGAACTACAATAGCGAACGTTTTCACTACAGAGCATGATACTTGAGGTAATACTGCCCGAGAGTTGAGGTAATACTGCCAGGGAGTTAAGGCAATGCTCCCCGAGAGTTGGGGTAATGCTGCCCGGGAGTTGCCCCAACTCTGCCCGGGACTTGGGGTGATGCTGCCCGAAAGTTGCCGAACCGTTCAAAATGTGCATCCAACCGTTAATATGGTGTACCGAATTGTCGTTTCAAGGTATCGAACCGTCGAATAAATGGTTCTTCCCCACTTTTGGCTCAGGTTGTAAACTCTGCTTACTCTCTTGAAGCAGTCGAGAACTCCCCAAAATCAACGCCCGAGAGCATGAGTTAGCGCCAAGTTAGCGCCATTGCGCCAATGGCGCTAATTACAAGTACAAACCAAAAATAATGAGCCCGAAATACGCGACATGGAGCATTTACGGGCACATTCCCCTTCTCTGCAGAACATATTCACAAACAATTGCCCAATTTTTAAGCGAAATGGTAAAAATCCACCGTAATGCCCATGAAAGGAATGCACTTTTGTTATCATATATTACCGTAATGATTACAAACAAAGCGAAAAATACAAACAAACAACAAGATACACAGAAGAATCTTCCCCAATAGTTTATCACGATAAAATAATATGCCCTGAAAGTGCAGTCTGAATTTTTAAAACAAGCTTCAAAACGGTTTAAAACAACACTACATATCACAAAACCAATACATTACACACAATTGTTTACTGTACAATATACCAATGGCCCAATGGCCATAACTTGGCGCTAACTTGGCGCAACCGCACTAACCAAAACTCCCCGTCCACCTGCTTGGTAACGTACCGTAGCAGGCAGACGGGGAGTTCCGAATGCGGTTATTTATATTTACACAAAAAGAATTTTCACTCCATAGCCGAAGCGTCGAACGAAAGCGGAAGCAAATCTCCTATGCCGTTTACTTCGTACACCGTTTCACGTCCGTACAACAGGATACGGATGGGTGTATTGTACCGCTTCTCTGTTTCCAAAATTACCTGACGGCAGGAGCCACAGGGGGGAATGGGCGTATCGATGAAATCTTTCTCGGTGCGGGCAGCAATGGCTAACGTAACCACAGCCTGGTCGGGGTATTGCGAGTTGGCATAAAACAACGTGGTACGCTCGGCGCACAAGCCCGACGGGTAAGCGGCATTCTCCTGATTGGTGCCTGTTACCACTACCCCGTTGGCAAGCAGGGCGGCAGCACCCACCGAGAAGCGGGAGTACGGGGCATAGCTACGGGTAGTTGCTTCCTTGGCAGCCTCTATCAGTGTGCGGTCGGTTTCACCCAGTTCGTCGTGTTGATATACACGGATTATAGCCGTAATTGTAAGGTCCTTCATCTTGTTGAAATCTTTAGGGATATTAAAAGTGTCACAAAATTAAGAAAGAGATTGATATTCCCAATTATTTTTATGATTTTTGTGCCTTATAACCCACATACCTACAGAATGAATAACAATTTTCTTCGGACAGTTATACTTTCCTTCGTTCTGCTCCTTGCCTTCGAAGCACAGGCGCAACGCCGCAATACACGCTATGTAGAATATATACGCAAGTATAATGAGATGGCCGTAGACCAAATGAAACGGCATAAAATTCCGGCAAGTATCACCCTGTCGCAAGGCTTGCTGGAGAGTGGTGCGGGCATGAGCGAACTGGCGCGTAAAAGCAACAACCACTTCGGCATCAAGGCATACCGCGGTTGGAACGGGCGTATTGTACGCCACGATGATGATGTGGCTAAGGAACCGTTCCGGGTGTATAAGAACGTAGAAGATTCATACGAGGACCATTCGGCGTTCCTTAAAAGTAATGCCCGGTATGCGTTCCTGTTCAAACTGGATATTACTGATTACAAAGCCTGGGCACGCGGACTGAAACAAGCGGGTTATGCTACCGACCCGTCGTATGCCAACCGCCTCATTACCATTATCGAGGATTATGAACTGTACCAGTACGACAAGGGCGGACGGTCGTCACGCAAGGCAGAAACGGCAACTGTGCTCCGTCCGCATCAGGTATATATAGCTAATAATATTGCTTACATCATTGCCCGCAACGGCGATACCTTCCAGGACCTGGGCAAGGAGTTCGGTATCAGTTGGAAGAAGCTCGTGAAGTATAACGACCTACACCGCGAATACACGCTCACCAACGGCGACATCATCTACCTGAAAGCGAAAAAGAAGAAGGCTTCCAAAGAGTACACCGCTTACATTGTACGCGATGGCGATTCCATGCATATCATCTCGCAGAAGTTTGGCATCCGTTTGAAGAACCTGTATAAGATGAACCGCAAGGATGGCGATTACATTCCCGAAGTGGGCGACCGCCTTCGTGTTAGATAATAATTAAACCCTTAGTACAATGAAAAAAGAATTTAAAGTACGCTCCATGCCTTCTACCTATTATGTGCTGGTTTTCTTGGCGCTGGCAGTAGCAGCGAGCATCACCTTCCGGTTTCATAATTTCGGTTGGGTATTTTTTATAGCTCCGCTGATAATATGTATTCAGAGTTTGCATGCCAAAATTGTCATTGACAAGGGGTACTTGTTTGTGCAGGGAACATTGGCTACGCAACAACGTATCCGCATTGAGTTAATCCGTAAGGTAACGATAGAGCGTAAGGGTAACATCAAGGTTACATACTCACGTGGCTTTGCCTGTTTTGACCCCGCCGATGCAAATGCCGTAGTGCAGGCTTTGGTACAGGAGAATCCGGCAATTGTTATAGCTTAGTTGAACTAACATAAGAGAGATAATTTAAAAAGCTTCGGATATACGGAAGTACAACCCCCAGTCGCTCTTACCTACCGCGGCATCTATACCCAGGTTAATGTGGTACGAGGGCAAAGCCAGGAAGCGAATACCTACCCCACCGGCAGGCAGTACGGGACTCACATAATCTTCATCGGGCGTAGCAGCCATGGCAAGACCGAAGAAACCCACAGCTCCCCAACGTTTGTAGAAATTCCAGCGTAATTCGCTTTGAAGAGCGTACGTTTGGTCGCCCCGGTACTCGCCTTTGGTATAACCACGAATATCCCGGTTACCGATGTAGTTTTGACCAACAAAGGGCAATGCACCTAAACCTACGTTCATGGCAAAGCGGGAAGCCAGAATCTTGCTACGGTCCAGACGCACGTAGTAATTGGCTTCGGCATGCATCTTATAATACGTATCGGAGTTTTCCATCCAGCTGGGAAAGTAGTTAACACGTACACCCCCTTTGATACCTTTCGAGGGGTTGTAGGGACTGTCGCGACTGTCGAACATCACATTCACAGCCAGGGAGTTCATCCAGCTTACACTCACCGAATCGGGAGCCGGATCGGGGTAATCCAGGTCTAAGTGCGACTTAAACATCTGTCCGCCTATACCTACGTACAGTCTGTTCCATACCCGTATAGATGGTGCCACGAAGAAGAATCCCCCGTGATTATTGTATGGTATTTCAATATTGGCTTCGTCCATCTGCTCATAGGTCTGGAAGTTACTGTTCATGTAGCCACCACCCGCCATCAGACGGAATTTGTCTCCACCGAAATAAAGTTGCCCCATTACCGAGGCATTCCAGTTCTTTTCGGTAGTCCACTTACCTACCACCGATACGCTGGAAGGTTTGGTACCCGGCTTGTCGCTTAGTTTGAAGAAAGCCATACCTGCTGCTCCGAATCCCGTACCTTTTGAACGGTCGAACGATATAATAGGCAGGGCGGCAATGCTCACTTTTTTCGCAGGCTTTGCAGGCATATGGGTAGAGTCGGCCACACTCACTTGTGCCTTTGCCGGCAGCACAATAAGGAGTAGCGCCAACAGGGAAAAATAGATTTTATTCATTGTGAAAGGTTTAAATAGTTCTTAGTTTCTAAAGAACAACTCCCGGGGCAAAAAGTTTCATGCCCGATAACATATCAATACCTTATCAAACACATAACAACCCATTGGCTTCCTGCAAATGACGTACCTTTGCTACGGATAATTAACTAAAAGATATGACCATGAAAAAGATACTGACTTATGCACTGCTCTGCCTGTGGTTTACACAGGTAACGGCACAAACCACATCAACACCCGTCTATCTGGACGACACAAAATCTATCGACCAACGGATAGAAGATGCCCTCTCCCGCATGACGCTGGAAGAAAAGATTGCCATGATACATGCCCAGTCTAACTTCACCACACCCGGCGTACCCCGCCTCGGCATTCCCGAAATCATGATGACCGACGGTTCGAACGGCATAAACAAAGAACTGGAATGGAACGGTTGGGGCAGTGCAGGATGGACCAATGATGCCTCTACCTGTTTCCCTGCCTTGACTTGCCTGGCTGCTACGTTCAACCCCGATTTGGCATTGAAATACGGACGCGCACTCGGTGAGGAGGCACGCTTCCGCAAAAAAGATGTATTATTAGGACCGGCGCTGAATATTCAACGCACACCGGCTAACGGACGTAACTTTGAATACATGAGTGAAGATCCGTACCTGGTATCGCGCCTGGTACCGCAATATGTAATAGGTGTACAAGAGAACGGCGTAGCCTCCTGCATCAAGCATTTCGCACTCAACAACCAGGAAACATGGCGGGGGCATATCAGCGTGGAAGTATCCGACCGTGCCCTGTACGAGATTTACCTGCCGGGATTCAAAGCAGGTGTACTCGACGGCAAAGCCTGGGCGGTAATGGGTTCGTACAACAAGTACCGCGGACAGTATTGCACGCATCACGAGCGACTGGTCAACGGCATCCTGAAAGGAGAGTGGGCGTTTGACGGCGTGCTGATATCCGACTGGGGCAGCACACACAACACGGAGGAAGCGGCCCTGAACGGACTCGACATCGAGATGGGAACCTACACCGACGGACTGACCACGGGTGAGAAATTCGCTTTCAGCCGTTATTATATGGCCGATCCGTAC
>JAVBVL010000046.1:0-9822 GCA_031554285.1 Bacteroides sp. | reverse complement strand
CCGTCGGCAGAGATTTCTACTTTGGCAGCGATGGCCGGTAATATACGGAACGCCGGGTTGTAGAGTGAACCGAATAGTACTTCGGTTACCTGGGTAGGCTTATCCAGTTGTACGGTAAATACCACTTCCTTGTTGGCTTCGGTCGGGGTAAAGCTATTCCACGGCAGGAACGAAGCAATGTTACCGCGCTTACCGTTGGTGAGTCCGAGGGTAGTTTCGTCAATGCCCGGTGTATTGTCCTTACCTACAATATCTCCTTTTTGCCATCCCACGTTGGGGGTTACGGTGTACTTCTTACCACTAATTAAGTTGCCGTACAACGATTTGCGGTTTACTTTACCCAACATCTTTCCGTCTTTAAAAGCGGCTGCGCGCAACTCGTAGCATTGAGTCAATGGGAAGGGTGCGGTGTATAAGGTAGAAGTGGCGGTAGGGTCGGTTTCGTCGATGGTATAGCGTACTTCCGCATCCGGGCAGAAACATTCCAGTACCACATTGAGCGAATCATTGTCGCCTACATGGGTATAGATGGCAGCATCGAAGAAGGTGCGGCTGGCTTTCACGCCTTGTACTTCCAACCGGTCGTACTCGCTCAACATGCGTTGGCAGAAACTGTTCCAATCCTTGTTTATATTCTGTGTCCATCCTATTTCGGCAATGGCGATGGCACGCGGGAATACCTGGTAGTCGCGGCGGTCGTCATTCTTCATGTACTCCGTCCAGCAGTTGCTTTGCACGCCGATGATGTGTTTCTTAATCAGCTCGTCGGCATCGTCGGGCACCGGATTGTAGCTATATACGTATTGCAGGGTAGCATAACCGCCAATGGTGGTGGGAGCATACTCGGGGTCTTCCTGGTACTTGTCAATGTATGCGTACTGACCGGGAGTCATGATGGCATCGTGTCCGGCTTTGGCGGCATTCATACCACCTTGTATACCCGTCCAGGACATTACGGTGGCGTTGGGTGCCAATCCACCTTCCAGAATCTCGTCCCAGCCGATGATGCTGCGTCCCTTGCTGTTGATGTACTTCTCCATGCGGGTAATGAAGTAGCTCTGCAACTTCTCTTCCTTGGTATGCTTTTTACCGTCGATGACGTTGGGGGTAACGTCGTTCTTTAAGCCCAGTTGCTTGATTAATGCCTGGCAATGTGCGCAGTGCTCCCAGGCTACCTTGGGACATTCGTCGCCACCAATGTGTATGTACGGGCTGGGGAACAATTCAATTACCTCGTCAATCACGCCTTCGAGGAACTTGAACGTTTCCTCTTTGGGGCAGAACACCTCTTCAAATACACCCCAGTTACCAATTACCTCATAGGTGGTATCCGGGCGGCAAGAGAGTTCGGGGTAGGAGGCAAGGGCGGCAATGGCATGTCCCGGCATTTCAATCTCCGGAATCACGGTGATGTATTTGCTGGCGGCATAAGCTACCACGGCTTTAATTTCTTCCTGGGTATAGTAACCGCTTACTTCCTGCGTATCGAAAATCTGGGGGTAGTTTACGTAGAAGTAATCAACCAATGTACCTTTTCGTTTAGAACCAACCTCGGTGAGCTTGGGGAATTGCTTGATTTCGATGCGCCATCCCTGGTCGTCTGTGAGGTGCCAGTGGAAGATGTTCATCTTGTGCATGGCAAGCATGTCGATATACTTGTACACATACTCCAGGGTAGCAAAGTGGCGGGATACGTCCAGGTGCATACCGCGGTATACAAAACGGGGGGCATCTTCAATCTCTACGGCAGGAACCGACCAGTGGGCCTTTTTTACTTTCTCCTTACCGTACACGGCGGGTGGGAGAAGCTGGTAAATGGTTTGTATGCCGTAAAAGAACCCATTAGGTTCAGAAGCTGTAAGGGTAATATGTTCGGGGGTAACCGATAGTTTATATCCTTCTTTGGGCATTCCTTCCTGCGTTACAAAGGTAATGGCAGGGGCAGTACCGGCCTGGTCGGCCTGTTTCAGTTGAATACCCGAGGTAAGTGCGAGTTGTTGGATGAGGCTGTCGGCTACTGCCTGTACTTCGGGCAGGCAACCGGTTGTAATAACCTTCACTTGAGAGCTCAGCTCGAAACGTCCCGGTTGGGGCGTAAGCTGGTTGGGCAATGGAACGATGTTGTACTCGTTCACGACTTCTTTAGGCTGCTGGCATCCGGGGGCAATGAATAGCAACATCAAAAGAAGGAGGTTCATTCCTTTTTTCATGGCAAATTGTGTGTTAAGTTTATAAATGGAAAAAGCAAGACCGGCGGTTAGCCAATCTTGCTGATTTTCTTCAATTTCTCTTCGTCTATGATTTTAATCTTTCGTCCGTCGATGGTAATAAGCCGTTCCGTAGCAAAGTTAGATAAGGTACGGATGGCGTTGGAGGTTGTCATGTTCGATAAGTTGGCCAAATCTTCGCGCGACAGGTAAATACTGAGCGTGGAACCGTCTTCTTCGAGCCCGTAGCTCTCTTTCAGGAACAAGAGCGACTCGGACAGGCGTCCGCGGATGTGTTTCTGTGTGAGATTTACCGTACGTTCGTCGGCAATCCCCAGGTCGACCGACAGCTGGCGGATGAAGAACATACCCAGATTATTGTTTTGTGTCAACAACGTCATGATGGCATTCATCGGTACTAACCCTATTGTCGACGGCTCAAAAGCAGCGGCAGCAGTAACGTACTCTTCTTTGGCAAAGTAAGCCCGGTATGCAAAGTACTCGTTGGGCTTAATCATACGGATAATCTGGCTTCTTCCGCCTACACCGTCCTTGTAGATTTTTACCTTCCCACTTAACAGGCACATTAAGTGTGTAGGACTTTCCCCTTCACAATAGATGGTTTCGTTCTTCTTATAACTCTGGATGGTAAAGTTATTAGTCAGAAACTCCCGTTGTTCTTCGTTCAGGGAAACCCACAGGTCAGCAAGTTTCTCCGAGAGATTAATGTCAGTAACGTTCATTTTCACCATGAGTGCTTCAAAACTGTGTTATAAAGCACAAATGTAAAAAGAAAAACTGAATATTTACATAATTTGCTAAAAAGATTACGTTTCTGCTACTTACCTGTTACTTGGAGAATAACAATTCCCGGTATTTGGGCAACGGCCATATTTCGTCGTCTACCTCCATCTCCAGGTGGTCGATGTGGTCGCGAATTTTATCCAGGTACGGTCGCACATTTTCCTGGTAAGCGTATGCTTTGTCCTTGTGGTTATCCATGTGGTTGGCCACTTTACGCGCTTCGGTCATGTCGTGTACCAGGGTTTTGATGGCGGTTACCCGGTGCGAGATTTCTTTCACCAGCTCTTTGCGGTCGGCGCCCATTACCTCGAATTCTTCGGGGGTGAATATCTCTTTCAACCCTCTGAGGTTCTCCAGCAAACGGTTCTGGTAGATAACCGCGATGGGTACGATGTGGTTGATGGCAAGGTCGCCCAGTACGCGGCTCTCAATCTGTACTTTCATGGTGTACTTCTCCAGTTCCACTTCCAGGCGGCTGGTAAGTTCAATCTCAGTAAAGATGCGTTCGCCCAGCAGTACCGATTTGGATTGATTGTCTACATACTTCATCAACGCCTCGGGCACGTGGTTAATGTTGGTCAGTCCGCGGCGGGCAGCCTCTTCTTTCCATTCGTTGGAGTAACCGTCGCCTTCAAAGCGGATGGGCTCGGAGGCAATAATGGTTTCTTTCAGGATGCGGAAGATGGCTTCGTCTTTGTTGATACCCTCTTCAATCAGCTTCTCTACGGCAAAGCGGAACTCGTTGAGCTGACTGGCCATGGCGGCATTGATGGCAATCATGGCAGCGGCGCAGTTGGATGATGAACCGGCAGCACGGAACTCGAAGCGGTTGCCGGTAAAGGCAAACGGAGAGGTGCGGTTGCGGTCGGTGGTATCGAGCAGGATTTCGGGAATACGTCCGATACCCAGTTTCAGGGTAGTCTTCTCGCCCGGAGTCATCTTAGTATTGCCTACCTGGCGTACAATTTCATCTAAAATGCCCGATAGGTGCTTGCCCAGGAAGATAGACAAGATGGCGGGCGGTGCTTCGTTGGCACCCAGGCGGTGACTGTTACCGGCGCTCACAATGGAGGCACGCAGCAAGTCCTGGTTTTTGTACACCATCATCAGGGCATTTACCAGGAAGGTGAGGAATAGCATGTTGCCTTTCGGGTTCTTGCCCGGGGCAAACAGGTTGATGCCGGTATCGGTACAGAGCGACCAGTTGTTGTGTTTGCCCGAGCCGTTCACACCACTGTACGGTTTTTCGTGAAACAGCACGGCAAAGTGGTGCTTGCGGGCCGTACGCTTCATGAGGTCCATTACCAATTGGTTATGGTCGTTGGCAAGGTTGGCATTCTCGAAGATGGGAGCCAGCTCAAACTGGTTAGGTGCCACCTCGTTGTGGCGTGTCTTTACCGGGATACCCAGTTTGTGGCATTCCAGTTCCAACTCCTTCATAAATGCGGTTACACGTGCGGGGATAGAGCCGAAGTAGTGGTCTTCCAACTGCTGGTCCTTGGCCGATGAGTGCCCCATCAGCGTGCGGCCGGTGAGGCAAAGGTCGGGACGGGCGCTGTACAGGGAGGCGTCTACCAGGAAGTATTCCTGTTCCCAACCCAGGTTGGTGTATACGCGGGTTATATTCTTGTCGAACAACTGGCATACTTCCGTAGCTGCCTTATCGACAGCCGCCAATGCTTTGAGCAACGGAGTCTTGTAATCGAGCGCCTCGCCCGTGTACGAGATAAAGATGGTGGGGATACACAAGGTGGAGTCTACCACGAATGCCGGCGACGATACGTCCCAAGCCGTATATCCGCGCGCCTCGAATGTATTGCGGATACCTCCGTTGGGGAACGACGAGGCGTCCGGTTCCTGCTGAACCAGCAGCTTGCCCGAGAAGCGTTCAATGATTCCGCCGTCTTCGCCAAACTCAATGAAGCCGTCGTGCTTCTCGGCCGTTCCGTCAGTGAGTGGTTGGAACCAGTGCGTATAATGAGTTACGTTGAGTGATTTCGCCCAACTCTTCATGCCGTTGGCAATCAGGTCGGCCATTTCGCGGCTGATGGGAATTCCTTTCTCAATAGCATCAACTACTGCCTTGTATGCTTCGCGCGGCAGGTATTCCTGCATCTTCTTGCGGTTGAATACGTGGCTGCCGTAATAATCGGATAACTTGTTGGAGGGAGTAGTAACTTCCAAAGGAACTCTGTTGGATAGTTCTTGCAGTGCGAAAAATCTCATTTTTGACATAAGAGTATGCTTTTTATTGGTTGTTGCCGCAAAAATATGTGTTTTTTCTGGAAGTACCCCTATTTTTTAGGGGGTAATTTTGAAAATAATGCATTTTTATTGTCTGAACCCCTTGAATTGAGGGGCATCCTTTCTTCCTGAGGATAGTTGTTGTTCTTACTTTGAAGGCTTCCTTTATTCTCGGAGAGAGTTTCCAACATTCTTCCCGGGAGTTGATGCGTGTCTTCCCGGGAGTTGCCCTTCTTCTTCCCGGGTTTAGGTAAGATTCTCACCGGGAATAGACCCAACTCTCACCGGGAGTAGGCAAATGTCTCACCGGGAAACTGTTTATAGATTTCAAGAAACTGATTCTTCGTCACTTCAGGTACAGGTAAAAGGGCTGGAAGCCCTGAATAATTCCGCCCAGGGTAGAACCCTGGGTAGATGTATCACCATTTTTATGGAGTGCTGAAGGCACGAAACAGTGTGGCGTGCTTCCAGCACTTGAAATGGCTGTTGATGGATACCCAGGGTTCCCTATGGTCACCCTGGGCTGAATTATTCAGGGCTTCCAGCCCTTTTACCTGTACCTGAAGTGACGAAGAATCCCAGAAACAGTGTTAATCTCCTGCAATCTGTGTGTTTTTCATTGTTTTTCCCTACTTTTGTTATTCAAAATGAAAAGATCTTTGTTGAAACGCACTACATCGATATGGTTATTATGCTTGTTTCTGCTTGCTTTTGCACAGGCAGGAAGGGCCGTCGATGTGTTGAATCCGTTTACCCGGCAACCGGTTTCCATTGATTCTATCCTGAATAACATGCTGCGCTTTGCCCCCTCTTATGAAAGAGCCGTGAGTGAGTACCGCGCCGAACTTTACATCAAGGGCGAACTGCATGTGAAGAAGAAAAACGCCCTGTTCCGCTACCTGCCGGTCACCTTCCGGCCACAAAAGGGCGTGCGCGACTACCTCACCGAATCGTATAGCTCCCTGCATTATACCGCTCCCAACATCTACGACCAAAAAATAATGGGCAGCATAGGTACGGCCTCGGGCGGACGACGCTTTGAGGGGATGATGCTGGAATATTTCCATGTCAATGTGTATTCGTCCACCTTGCTGTTCGATAGGCTGCTGTCGCCCCTCGCCAAGAACGGGCGCAAATATTACCATTACCAGGTAGACTCGGTGATGGGAACCCCTAATGATGTACAATACAAGGTGCGCTTCCGTCCGCTTAGCAAGAGCGACCAACTGGTGGCGGGATACATGATTGTGAGCGCCAATGTGTGGAGCGTCCGCGAAATACGTTTCTCCGGGCGGTCGGAACTGCTGACCTTCGAGAACCTTATCAAGATGGGCGAGGTAGGCGTAGAGAATGAACTCCTGCCCGTGCTGTACGAGCTTAACGAGCGTTTCTCTTTCATGGGAAACGTGGTCGACGGCAGTTATACCGCCTCCCTGGACTATCTGTCTATTGAAACAGACCCCGCCCGGGTGCGAACCCGGAAGCATACGCACGACCTGTCCGACTCTTATACCCTGAGTACCGATACCAACGCTTTCCGTACCGACAGCCTCTACTTTGAACAGGTTCGCCCCATCCCGTTGAACGAGGAAGAACGTTCACTGTATCAGGACTATGCGTACCGTAAAGATACCATCCTGATACATCCCGTGAAGAAGAGCAAGGTGTTCTGGGGGCAGGTGGGCGATGTATTGCTTACCGATTACAACCTGAACCTGGCAAACCTGGGCAGTGTGCGCTGTTCGCCCCTGTTCAACCCGTTCCTGATGAGTTACAGCGCCAGTAACGGCATATCGTACCGGCAGTCGTTTAAGTACAACCGGCTCTTTGCCAACGACAGGTTGTTGCGGCTGCTTCCGCGCATCGGGTATAACTTTACCCGGAAGGAGTTTTACTGGTCGTTGGGAGCCGAATTTACTTACTGGCCCCAGAAGATAGGAACCATTCGCATGGAGTTCGGTAACGGAAACCGGATATACAGCAGTGACGTGCTTGATAACCTGAAAGCCATTCCCGATAGCCTGTTCGACTTTGACCGCGTACACCTGGATTACTTCAAGGACTTCTATTTCAACATTCAGCATAGTATCGAGCTGGTTAACGGGTTAGAGTTGGGAGTAGGCTTCTCGGCCCACCGCCGTACGCCGGTACAAGCCACCGAGGTGGTGCCGATAAAACCCGGCTTTGGTGAGTATAAGGACATGCTTAGCGACAAGATACGCGATGCCTACATAAGTTTTGCCCCGCGTGTGCAAATGAAGTGGACGCCGGGCCTGTATTACTACATGAATGGGAAGCGCAAAGTAAACCTGCGTTCGGAGTTTCCCACCTTCTCGGTAGACTGGGAGCGGGGAATGAAAGGTGTATTCGGCAGTACCGGAAGGTACGAACGGTTGGAGGTCGATATGCAGCACAAAATACCGCTGGGGCTGATGCGGAACATCTATTACCGCTTGGGATGGGGCGCCTTTACCAACCAGGAAGAGCTGTATTTTGTTGACTTCGTGAACTTCTCGCGCAACAACCTGCCCGTAGGGTGGAACGATGAAATAGGCGGGGTGTTCCAGCTGCTCGACGGGCGTTGGTATAACTCCTCCCGCAAATACATCCGCTCGCACTTTACCTATGAAGCACCCTTCCTGTTGCTCCGGCATCTTATCAAGTACACCCGCTATGTCGATAACGAACGGTTGTATGCCAGTGCCCTGGTAGTACCTCACCTGAAGCCTTACCTGGAGATAGGATACGGCATCGGCACCCATGCTTTTGACTTCGGCGTGTTTATCGGGAGCGAAAACTGGCGTTACACACACATGGGTTGCAAGTTTACCTTTGAGCTCTTTAACCGATAACTTCCCTATATATATAAGGTGAAAACAACCGATAACCGTTGTTTTTCAATTATTTTATTTTGCAACTCGTAAAATAATACTATCTTTGCGCCCGATTTATAGATAATATAATGTCTTACTTAATTAACGTTTTACAAACAATTTATTATTAATGGAAAATTTAAAGAACATTGCTCCTATTGAAGATTTCAATTGGGATGCGTATGAAAATGGTGAAAGCGTAACCTCGGTTAGCCATCAGGAGCTTGAACAAGCTTATGACGGTACACTGAACAAAGTGAACGACCGTGAGGTGGTTGACGGTACTGTAATCGCAATGAACAAACGCGAAGTTGTTGTGAACATCGGTTACAAATCAGACGGTATCATTCCGTTGAATGAATTCCGTTACAATCCTGAATTGGCAATTGGCGATACTGTAGAAGTATACATTGAAAACCAGGAAGACAAAAAAGGACAGTTGGTTCTGTCGCACAGAAAAGCCCGTGCTACCCGTTCTTGGGATCGCGTGAACGCTGCTCTGGAAAACGAAGAAATTATCAAGGGTTACATCAAGTGCCGCACTAAGGGTGGTATGATTGTTGACGTATTCGGTATCGAAGCATTCTTGCCGGGTTCTCAAATCGATGTGAAGCCTATCCGCGACTACGATGTATTCGTTGGCAAAACAATGGAATTCAAAGTGGTTAAGATTAACCAGGAATTCAAAAACGTTGTTGTATCACACAAAGCTCTTATCGAAGCTGAACTGGAACAACAGAAGAAAGAAATCATCGGTAAACTTGAAAAAGGACAAGTTCTCGAAGGAACTGTTAAAAATATTACCTCTTACGGTGTATTCATCGACTTGGGCGGCGTAGACGGTTTGATTCACATCACCGACCTTTCTTGGGGCCGTGTTAGCGATCCGAAAGAAGTGGTTGAACTCGACCAGAAACTCAACGTGGTTATCCTCGACTTCGATGACGAAAAGAAACGTATCGCTTTGGGCTTGAAACAACTCACTCCGCATCCTTGGGATGCTTTGAACGCCGGCTTGCAAGTAGGCGACAAAGTGAAGGGTAAAGTAGTGGTTATGGCCGATTACGGTGCATTTATCGAAATTGCTCCGGGCGTTGAAGGTTTGATTCACGTATCAGAAATGTCATGGTCGCAACACTTGCGTTCGGCTCAGGACTTCATGAAGGTGGGCGACGAAGTAGAAGCTGTAGTGTTGACCCTCGACCGTGAAGAACGTAAGATGTCACTCGGTATCAAGCAATTGAAGCAAGACCCGTGGGAAACCATCGAAACTAAATACCCGGTTGGCTCTAAACACACAGCGAAGGTTCGTAACTTCACTAACTTCGGTGTATTCGTAGAAATCGAAGAAGGCGTTGACGGATTGATCCACATCTCTGACCTTTCTTGGACGAAGAAGGTGAAACACCCGTCAGAATTTACTCAGATTGTTGCCGATATCGACGTACAAGTATTGGAAATCGACAAGGAAAACCGACGTTTGAGCATCGGCCACAAACAACTCGAAGAAAACCCCTGGGATGTATTCGAAACCGTATTCACTGTAG
The DNA here is from genome assembly GCA_031554285.1 of Bacteroides sp. Classification (GTDB taxonomy): domain Bacteria; phylum Bacteroidota; class Bacteroidia; order Bacteroidales; family Bacteroidaceae; genus Bacteroides. Next base: position 147 of record JAVBVL010000046.1, on the reverse strand, counting down.
GTTCGGTACACGAAGGTACCATCATCGAAATGTTGGATAAGGGTGCTGTAGTAGCTCTTCCTTACGGTGTAGAAGGTTTCGCCACTCCGAAACACTTGGTAAAAGAAGGCGGCGCTCAGGCTCAGTTGGACGAAAAACTTGACTTCA
>JAVBVL010000011.1:0-8207 GCA_031554285.1 Bacteroides sp. | reverse complement strand
GAAGTTGTTCCATTGGTAATCCGCTTGCGATTCCTCACCGTCGAAATCCTCAATGGAATTGCGCAAAGCATTGAACCCGACGGTTTCATCGGCTTGTATCATCAGGCCTTTGCCGTTCTTTACCGTAAGCGACAACCGGCGCGTATCGGTATGATGGCCGTTTTCCTGCGGACGGACGTATGGGGTGTACATTTCTTCGGCGGTTGTCTGGTATAGGCCGATATGCGTACCGTGGTTGCGGTCGATGTAATTCTCTTCTGGCCCGCGACCGTAATATTGCACCTGGTTCATCGAAGCGGGCAGACGGAAACGTACACCGATGCGGGGTACCTCCAGTTGGGCGGATAAAGCCCGTTGCTGGTCGCGTGGGGTAACTTCTGAACGGGTTGCCTCTTTGGCTTCGGCAGTTAACTCTGCGTGTGCAGCTTCGGCAGTGGCAGCGGTGAAGGTGATATTGGCGCACACAACGCCCGACGGGTAGATGGTATATGCCATCCGGTAGTCGTTACCTGCCGGAAGCTCATAGTTGGCCGTCAGCACCACCTGTTTGCCTTCTTTCACTGCTTCGGCGTAGGATATCCGGAAGTTCTTGCTCGATTCTTTCCATATTTGCAGGCGTTTAGGTGCACCACTGCCGTAATCGTTGTCCGTGGGACCGCGCCAGAAGTTGGGCTGGATGCCGAAGCCTTCGGCAAAATATTCGTAGCCGTTTACCCGGTACGATGTGGCTACTCCCTGCTTCTTGTCGAATACGAACGTTACTTTGGACGAAGATACGGTAATCGTTCCGCCATCGTCCTGAATGTTCAGTGCCGGTCCGCCTTTGTCCTCATAAGCTGTTGCAGGTTGTGTTGTAGGCAGAATGAATTGCTCTTTGGCTATGACATATCCGGCAGGAACCAGTGGTTGTGTCTCGCGGGTAGCCACCTCAAATTCCAACAAATGTTCAACGCCCGGAGTGGCTTTGACGCGCGACAGCGGAATGGTTACGACTTCGGACTGTTGCGGTTGCGGGTTGATGTTCAGCACGCCCTGGCTTATCGGTTTGCCGTTAGCCAGCACTTTATAGGAGATGCGATAGGCAGAGAGATCGCTGAAATAGAAACGGTTCAACACCCGTACCTGTCCCTTGGGCAGGTCGACGGCTTCGAAAGCTATATTTTGGTGCACGTACTTCACTTCGGCCATGCCGGGATGAGGCATCTGGTCGGGACCCACGATACCGTCTGCCACAAAGTTACCGTCCGATGGTTGGTCTTTCCCGAAGTCGCCGCCATATGCCCAAATGGTACGCCCATCGGCTCTTTTGAAATTCACTGCATGGTCAATCCATTCCCAGATATACCCGCCTTGCAGGTTAGGATACTTATATATTTCTACCCATTGCTCGTAGAGGTTGCCGTTGGAATTACCCATGGCGTGCGAGTATTCGGAGGGTACGTACGGACGGTTTTCAGAACTTTCGGTTCTCCGTCCGTTCTGTCCGTAATAGGTGAATGAGCTGGCGCCGGGGTATTGAGGTACTACCATATCCGTGTTCCAGTCCTCAAGCGCGCGTTCATAGCATACGGGGCGTGCCATCAGATTCTTGTCCAGCTCTTTGAGCAGCACATACCCGTTGTAGAAGTTGAAACCGTTTCCGGCTTCGTTGCCCAGTGACCAGATAGTAACGCACGGGTAGTTCTTGTTACGCTCGAACATACTGCGCAGGCGCGACAGGTGACTTTCCAGGAAGTCGGGGTTATGTCCCAGCGTACCGCGTTTCTTTCCGTCGATATGTCCTGCAGCCCCTTTGCGCATGTCGTCCTGATAGATAGTGTAGTACATACCGTGCGATTCAATGTTGGCTTCGTCATACACATACAGGCCGTACTCGTCGCACATTTCGTAAAAACGGCGGTCTTGCGGGTAGTGGCTCAGGCGGACGGAGTTGATGTTGTTCAGCTTCATTAGTTCGAAGTTGCGGCGCATCTGTTCGGGGGTGAGGTAGTGCCCGTTCAGCGTTGTTTCGTGTATGTTAGTTCCTTTCAGTTTGACGGGCTGTCCGTTGACAAGGAACAGGCGCAGTTTCTTCTTGTTTACTATCTGGTCGACTTCTTTAATCTCGATGCGGCGGAAACCAACGCGGAACGGGACAACTTCCTGCACCTTACCGCCTTGCTTTATGGTGATGAAGAGTGTGTAGAGGTTGGGATGCTCCGATGTCCATGTGGCAACGCCGTGCAGTGTGCAACGCTCGAAGTCGATGGTAACGGGCGACTTCTGTGCAGCGCCGGTCTGTTGTGAGCCCGAAGCTACTACTTTCCCTTGCTTGTCTTTCAGTGCATAACTTACTTCTGCCTGAGAAGCGTTCTTTACATCGACACTCAGCCGGAAGATACCATTGTTATAAGTATCGTCGAGCGTAGAAATGACGCGGAAATCTTTGACGGCCGTTCTGGGTTGCGACCAGAGGAAGACATCGCGTTCAATGCCGCTCATGCGTAGGAAGTCCTGACATTCCAGCCACGAACCGGTGCTCCAGCGGAATATCTTCAGGGTGAGTACGTTCTTTCCCGGCTGTATGTAGGGATTAATCAGGAATTCGGCGGGGTCTTTGGAGTCCTCGCTGTAGCCCACTTCTTTTCCGTTGATGTACACGTACACACCCGACTTGGCTCCGGCTATGTGCAGGTAGATGTCGCGGTCGTTCCAGGCGGCAGGAATCTCCATGTCGCGGCGGTATACGCCTACCGGATTGTTTTCGGGGAGGATGGGCGGAATGGGGTTGTACGTGGCAAACTCATAGGGTTGATTCACGTAGAATGCTTCGCCGAAGCCTTGCAACTCCCAGTTGCCCGGCACGTTGATGTCGTGCCATCCGGACACATCGGTTGAGGCGTCGGTGATGTTGGGCGGCAACGTGCGGTAATCGTCGGTGAAGTAGAATTTCCATTTTCCGTTGAGCAGGGTGTAGTACGGGCTGTTTTCGTATTGGAGCGTGGCGGCATCTTTCTCCTTGTCGTACGTCATGAACGTGGTACGGGGAGATTCTTTGTTAACTCCGGTAATTGTTACGTCTTTCCAGTAGGGGAGACTTTGTGCGGACAAAGGCTGGCTGTACCATCCGGCGAAAATCATGGATACAATCCATAAGATTGTAGAGTTTGAGGTATTTTTCATACAAGTATTATTTTTGAACAGGTGCAAGTTATGCAACTCTGTGATGATTCATTTTTACTTTTGTTGCAAATTAAGCAAATTAATTGGCAGGGCGTCTGTTAAATTCTTCCACAATAAGTACCTAAATCGTCCACGGCCCGTAGTTTCCTTAAGGCGCATTCTCCTTTCGGTAATTCTGAGGGGTGGTATTGAACTGGCTTTTGAAGCAGCGGCTGAAATAGATGGACGAACCGAACCCGAGGCTGTAAGCAATGTCACTTATCTGCATACCCGGTTGTGTACGCAATAGAACGGCTGCATGCTTCAATTTATGATTTAATACAAAATTGTTCGGTGTCATTCCCGTTAAGGCCTTGAACTTGGCATACAGCAATGTGCGCCCCATGCCTAACTCTTTGCATAGTTGCGGAATATCGAATTCCGGGTCGTCAATGTGCTCATCGATAATCTTCACCGTTTGTTTTAGCAAATCCTTATCCAGCGGATTGATGGCGGTCAGGTCGATCTCAGAAATAGGTTTATGGGTGAATTGCTGTTGGATGAGCAACCGGTTACGTACCAGGTTATTGCATCGTGCTAATAACATACGGGCGTTGAACGGTTTGGTGATGTAGTCGTCCGCACCCCGGTTTAACCCTTCGATGTTCTGTTCAATGGTATTCAGTGCAGTGAGCAATACAATGGGGATATGGCACGTATCGATGTTATTTTTTAGCTGGATACACATCTCTGTTCCGGTCATTTCCGGCATCATTATATCGCTGACTATCAAGTCCGGTTTTTCTGCAACGGCCAACTCCAATCCTTTCTTGCCGTTGCGGGCAAGCAAGGTCTTGTAAAACGGAGCGAAAAGTTGTTGCAGTATCTTAAGCAAGTCTTCGTTATCCTCTACTATTAATAAGGTATACGCAGGAGCGTCGGGTATCACCGGCAGCTCTGCTTCTTCGTTTACTTCGAGGGTTACCTCTTCCATTTCAACGGACGAAGGCATTGAACCGGCAATCAGTTCAGAGTCGTTTTCATTCTCTATAAAGCGGATGTGCTCATCGGTGTTGAAATGCTCTTTGCCTTTGAGCAGATGTACGTAGAATGTACTGCCTTGCCCCATTTCGCTCTTTACCGAGATAGAGCCGTGGTGCTTCTCAACAATGCTTTTCGTCAACGCCAATCCGATACCGGTACCGGGAGCCATGTCTTTGTTTTTCTGCTCATTGTTTGCCTGATAGAAACGGTCGAATATGTGGAGGCTTTCTTCGGCAGTTATACCTGTTCCGTTATCGGTTACCTCCATACAAACATCTTCGCCTTCGGAGATGTTGATTTCGATAGTTCCCCCTTGGGGTGTGTACTTGAAAGCATTAGAAAGCAGGTTGAAGACAACCTTCTCCATTTGGCGGGCGTCGAAAAAGAGGTTAATTTGTTGTGCGGTAAAGTTGAACCGATAGGTGATGTTCCGCTGGCGGGCATATTCCAGAAACGTGAAATAGATTTCTTGAACGAAGTCCACTATGTTCTGTTCAGCTATCTTGAGCGTAAAGTGATTCTGGTCGAACTTACGGAAGTCGAGTAGCTCGGTTACCAAACTCCTCATACGGCGGGCATGCTTGTCTATTTTTACAATGTGGCTGTACAGCGTAGGGGTAATCGACATATTTTGCAGTAGCATATCGATGTGGCTCACAATGAGCGTGAGCGGAGTGCGGAACTCATGGCTTACGTTGGTGAAGAATAACAACTTGGCGTGGTTCATCTGCTCAATTTGTTGTTTCTCAAACCGTTCCTTTTCCAGCGAGAAAGCCAACCGGCGCTTGACCAACCGGCTGCGAACAAAATAGAACGTGCAGAGCGAGACAACCACTACGTACAGAATCCATGCCCAGAAGGTGTTATACCACGGTGGAGAGATGGTGATGTGCTGCGATATCTCTTCTATTTTGAAACCGGGCATACTGCCTTTGGTACGAATCCGGAGGATGTACTTTCCGGGGTCGAGGTTGGTATAGACAATGCTCGTCTGCCGGGTGGGAATCCACTCCTTGTCGAAACCTTCGAGTTTATATTCGTGCCAGTTGTTTTGCAGCAGACTCACATAGTTGGACAGGGCAAAGTCGATTATCAGGTTGTTCTGGTTGTAACGCAAGCGGAGATCTTTTACAAAGGGAAGTGCTTGGTCGAGGATGTGGGTTGCATCGCCCGGATAGATGCGCTGGTTGTTTACCGACAATTCTGACAGATAGAATTTTAGCTGGCCGTCGGGTGTTTTCAAGTCATTCTCCCGGAAAGTAGTAATGCCTGTTACATCGCCCACGAATATTTCGCTATCCGGTGCAATGAATACGCCACATCCGTTCACGATAGACGAACCCGGGAAACCGGAGGACGTGCTGATGGAACGGAAATCCTGTTGAATAGGAGAGAAGAGTGTGATACCTTCATTACAGGTTATAAGGATATTGCCCTGATTGGTTTCGGCCAGGTTGTAGCAATAGTCGCTCAGTAGCTGGCTGTTCTCGGCGGAGTACCGGGTTACGGTTTTCGCGGTCTTGTCATAATAGAATACGCCCGAGCCCAAAGTGGCAATATACACTCCGTTCTTGGTCGCCTTTATTTTCGTAATCTCGAAGTTGCACCCGTATGGCTCGAGGGATATGGTATGCGCTTGCTTCCGGCTATCCGGTTCCAGGCAGATAATCTGCTTGCCTGATTCCAACCAGATGTTCCGCTCATCGTCCACATCAAAAAACTGGCTAATGCTGCGGTTGTAGAGTAACTGAAACTCGTTGGTATCCGGATTCATCTGGAAAAAACCATTTCGGGCCGATACGTAAAGGCGGTCGTCACGAAATTGTACGGTGTAGATGATGTTACCGGGCATTTGTTGAGTGTTGCCCGGCACATAAGAATGGTAGTTATGAAATTGGTTGTTGCGAATGTCATAGCGTGATAGCCCGCCGATATGCGTACCTATATATAAATAGTTGCGCTTGGGGTCATAGCAGATGCTCTTCACATTGTTATGGGGCAGGGTATTGCCTTTTCCGGCGGTGAAGTACCTGATTGTGCCGTCCCGACGGTTCATGCAACTAATTCCGCCTCCGTCGGTACCTATCCACAAGTTAGATTCCTTGTCCTCGGCCATGCTGCTGATGTATGAGAAATAGAGCGGTGTATGCATGTTCAGGCCATAATTGTAGCGCGAAAAAATATCGTACTCCGGATTGAAATAGTTTACCCCGCCAAAATAACTACCTATCCAAATGCTTCCCTGTTGGTCTTTGTAGAGCGAGAAGATGGAAGAGTGCTCCAATCCACCCCGGTTCTTGCCAAGTTTTTGGTTGGAATACTCTTTCGTTTGAGGATTGTATTTATGAAGCCCGTCGAACGTACCAAACCAGATGTTGTGTTGGTTGTCTTCTACAAATTCACGTATTTGGTGACTGCTGATTCCATAAGGTGAATCGGGGGCATAGGGTACTTTGGTAATCTGTCCTTTTGGGGAAATACGGTACAATCCCTCCATGCGGTTGCCTACCCAAATCTCACCGGTTGAGCTCTCGAACACGCTGAACACATCTACACCCGGGATTAATCTTTGTATATCCTTGCGTGTGCGACTGGTGGCGTACAGTCCGCGGGTAGTACCCAAATAGAACTTGTCGGCAGTTACCGTGATGCAGTTGATGCCGCTCAACTCTGTTTTCATCACAAAGTCTAATTGTCCGGTTGTACCATTATACCGGAATATCGAATCACTTCCTACGCACCAGATGTCTCCACGATAAGAGGTGAGCGCCATTATATTGCCGGATGCCAGTTGTTGGAAGGTTTCCCGGCGAATGTCGTATTTCAGTAGCGTCTTTTCGGCAGTAATGAACACATCTCCTTCACGGTTGCCGCGGATATCGTTTATATTATTCCCTATCAGGATACGTTCGGCCTGGCGCAGGTGATTGTTGGCATAGGCGCGATAGGAGGTGATGTTGTTTCCGTTATATACGCTGATACCTTCCATGGTACCAAACCACATACGTCCCAATGTGTCCTGATAGATAGCCATGACGGAGAACTGGTTAAGTCCGTCGGGCATACCAAGATGTTTGAAATAATCGGCATGCAACAGTTGACTGATAAGTAGAAATATCACTGTGAGGGAGAATGGATTTTTCATAGGTTGAAAAAATAATAAAAAACGAATGTGTGCTTTATGCAAATGAAAGAATTCTTTGCCGGATGCAACTTACCTGATTTTCCTCTCTATATGCACTAATCTTCCGTAAAGAGCAAAATTACTCGTAAATATAAAATAATCATAGGGTTAATGCCTGTTTTTTCAATCTTTTTTGTGGCGAAATAGAAACTAATTTCTATCTTTGAAACGCCAGCTAACCCTTAAATGGTAATAAATTCACAACCTTTCTGCTTGTTCCGAACACTATTATATACTATATCATGAAAAAACTTTCTTTATTTATTTTGGTCTGGGCTTTGTTGCCGGGAGGTTTCCTGCAGGCTGCCGGGCCTAAACAAACAGAGACCGACCGGAAGTACTGGGCCGATCTGTTATACTCCATAGCCGAGCCTGTGTTGAGCAATATGAGCCGGGGTGAGTTGGTAAAAAATATGCAGGTAGAACTTTCGCCTACCTGGGACGGACGAACTCCGCGGGTGACGTACATGGAAGCTTTTGGACGCTTAATGGCAGGCCTGTCTCCATGGCTCTCCCTGCCCGATGATGAAACACCTGAAGGAAAGCAACGCAAACAGCTTCGCGAATGGGCGCTTAAGAGTTACGCGAATGCCGTAGACCCCGATAGCCCCGATTATCTGGAATGGCACCGGGAGGGACAGCCGTTAGTGGATGCCGCTTACATTGCCAATAGTTTTATCCGTGCGCCGAAGCAACTCTGGGAACCGTTGGATGATGTAACCAAACAGCGTTATATTAAGGAGTTCAAAGGACTTCGCCGGGTGAAACCTTCCTATTCTAACTGGCTGTTGTTTGGCGCCATGGTAGAAACCTTCCTGTTGACTGTTGGTGAAGAGTA
>JAVBVL010000051.1:0-10464 GCA_031554285.1 Bacteroides sp. | reverse complement strand
ATTATTTCTGCAAATGCAAATCGCAATTCAACTCGGTGCGACTAACTTCTGCACCCAGGCTTTCATAGAAACGGATGGCGGACTCATTCCAGTTGGAAACCTGCCAACGTAGCTTGTAGCAATTGTGCTCCCGGGCATGGGCAATTACTTTATTAGTTAACCGCGTGCCTATTTCTTGTCCGCGGTAGGCTTGGCTTACATATAAATCGTCCATGTACAGCGCTTTACCAATCCAGGTGTAGAAAGCAAAGAAGAAAGTTACATAGCCATGTATCTGTCCATGCTCGTCCTTGGCGGTGAAGCCGTGGATGAGTTCTTTCTCTTGGTGCATTCGTTCCACGGAATTTATCATCTTCTCGGGAACTTTCTCGAAAGTGGCAAACTCTTGAAAAAGTTGGTGCAACTGTTCAAAGTCCTGCTCCGTAATAGGGGTTATGTGGATATTCATATTGCATTGGATTTAATGTGATGAAGAACACGATGTGAGAGTTATTCGACTATTTCCTGCAACCAGGCAATTTCTTGCGGCCACTGGCTTTCATCGGGTGTTTCAAGAATAAGCGGCATGTTGTTGAACCGCGGGTCTTTCATTAACCGTTCAAAGAAAGCATTGCCGATGAAACCTTTACCGATACTATCATGGCGGTCTACCCGTGTACCGGTTTCTTTCTTGGAGTCGTTGATGTGCATGGCGCGCAGGTACTCAAAGCCTACTTCTGCAGCAAATGTGTCGAATACCTTGTCGTAATCGGCAATGAAATCGTACCCGGCGGTGAAGGTGTGGCAGGTATCCAGGCAAACACCCACACGACTTTTATCGTGTACGCGGTCAATGATGTACTTCAAGTGCCAGAACTCGTTGCCCACGTTGCTTCCTTGTCCGGCGGTGTTTTCAATCACTGCCGTAACACCTTGCGTTTTGGCAAGCACCTCGTTGATGCTTTCGGCAATACGTTCCAGGCATTGTTCTACAGTAATTTGATTCAGATGGCTACCGGGATGGAAGTTCAGCAGCTTTAAACCCAACTGTTCGCAACGTTGCATCTCATCCAAAAAGGCAGCCCGGCTCTTTGCTAAACCTTCCTCTTCGGGATGTCCCAGGTTAATCAGGTAACTATCGTGAGGTAAAATAAATTCCGGTGCAAAGCCGTACTTGGCGCAATTCTCTTTAAATAAACGGATACTTTCGTCGGTTAACGGCTTGCTTACCCATTGACGTTGGTTCTTGGTAAACAGGGCAAAAGCAGTTGCGCCAATCTCGTGCGCGTTTACCGGAGCCACCTCTACGCCACCCGATGCAGAGACGTGTGCGCCTATCTTTTTGTGGATTGTTCTCATATTCTTGGATGTCTTTAATAAAGATTGAACGATAAAGATAGGCAAATAGTTTGAAATGAAAAATAAAATCCCCGCTACTTCCATGCCGGGGTAGCGGGGATTCCTATTGTATGGCGTATATAGAGGTTACACTAAACTGCCTATCTTATCCAGATTTTCCTGAATATCTTCGTTGGTGAGCGTGTAATTTACCAAGTCGCCCGACAGGTATTTATCGTACGAAACCATATCCAGCAAGCCATGTCCGGAGAGGTTGAACAGAATAACCTTCTCTTCGCCTGTTTCCTTGCATTTATTGGCCTCATTAATGGCAGCAGCAATGGCGTGGCATGATTCCGGTGCAGGAACAATACCCTCTGACTGTGCAAACAGCATACCTGCTTCGAACGACTCCAGTTGGCGGATGTCTACCGCTTCCATCACTCCGTCTTTCATCAGTTGCGATACGATGACACCTGCGCCGTGATAACGCAATCCGCCTGCATGAATGTTGGCAGGAGCAAAGTTATGTCCCAACGTGTACATAGGCAACAGCGGGGTATATCCTGCTTCGTCACCAAAATCGTACTGAAACTTACCGCGTGTCAACTTAGGGCACGAAGCCGGTTCGGCGGCAATATAACGTGTTTTCTTGCCTTCCAGAATGGTATGACGCATAAATGGGAAGGAGATGCCACCGAAGTTGGAACCGCCTCCGAAGCAGCCGATGATGATATCGGGATATTCGCCTGCCATTTCCATTTGCTTTTCGGCTTCCAGTCCGATGATGGTTTGGTGCAAGGCTACATGGCTCAACACTGAACCTAATGTGTACTTACAGTTGGGTGTGTTTTGCGCTAATTCAATAGCCTCGGAGATGGCTGTACCCAACGAACCCTGGTAATTGGGGTGGGCGGTGAGGATATCTTTTCCGGCGCGGGTAGACATGGAGGGCGAAGGGGTTACCTGTGCACCGAATGTCTGCATAATGCTGCGACGGTAAGGCTTCTGTTCGTAGCTGATTTTTACCTGATATACGGCAGCCTCTATACCGAATACTTTAGCGGCGTAGGAGAGGGCGGCTCCCCATTGTCCGGCACCGGTTTCGGTAGTAATGTTGGTTACGCCTTCTTTCTTGCAGTAATAAGCCTGCGGCAAAGCTGAATTCAATTTGTGTGAACCGATGGGGCTTACACTTTCGTTCTTGAAATAGATGTGTGCAGGGGTGCCCAGTGCCTGCTCAAGTCCGTAGGCGCGTACTAATGGGGTGCTGCGGTAGTACTTGTACATTTCGCGTACCTCTTCGGGTATCTCTATCCATTGGTCGGTTTGGTTGAGTTCCTGACGGCAAAGCTCTTCGGCAAAGATGGGAAACAGGTCTTCAGGCTTCAGCGGTTGCTTGGTGCCCGGATGCAACGGAGGCATCGGCTTGTTTACCATGTCGGCTTGTATGTTGTACCAGTAGTGTGGAATCTCTTCTTCAGGTAGGATATACCTTTTTTGTTTATTGCTCATAATAGTAATGTGTTTTTATTATTTTGCTGCCAAAAGTACGGAATCTTTTTAATATTGGCGTTAAAATGGAAGAAAGAAAGCGCGATGTTTCTGAAATAAGATAAAAAAAGGTCTGCCATAACCGAAGCTAATGGCAGACCTTTTAAGCTATTGTTCTCTTTGTTTACACAAACATTTCGATAATCAAGTAAACAGATGCTGCCAGAACCGCACTCACGGGAATGGTCAGAATCCAAGCCCAAAGCAAGTTGATGGTTACTCCCCAGCGAACGGCTGATAAGCGTTTTACGGCACCTACACCCATGATTGAACCGGTGATGGTGTGTGTAGTGCTCACAGGCACTTTCCATATTTCAGTGAGGAACAGCGTAACTGCACCGGCAGTTTGCGCGCAAAAACCTTCCAACGAAGTAATCTTGGTAATCTTTGACCCCATGGTTTTCATAATCTTCCATCCACCGCTCATGGTACCAATAGCAATGGCTGTGAAGCACGCCAATGGAATCCAGTCGTGAATTTCGTTCATGCTCGACATCCGCATCCAATGGGGTAAGTCCATTCCCTTGTTAGTCGCAGCAATCAAGGCAGCAGCAATAATACCCATTACCTTTTGCGAGTCGTTCAAGCCGTGGCCAATGCTGAGGCCTGCCGAAGAAACCAATTGCAACCGCCTGAACCACTTCTCGGCAGTCGAAGGCCGGGTTTTCTTCAAGGCATGCATGGTAATCACGGTAATCACGTTACCTACCAACAATCCGATAAGTGGAGCCAGTACGATGAAAGAGGCAATTAATATAATAGTACTTGAATGAATGGCTGAGAAACCGGATGCCGCGATGGCTGCGCCGGCAAATCCCCCAATCAGGGTGTGGGAAGAAGAAGAAGGAATACCGAACCACCAGGTAAACAGGTTCCAGATGATGGCTGCAATGAGTCCGGCAACAATTACCAGAGAAGGGTTGGCTATGTAATCCATGATAACGGTTTTTGAAACCGTATCTGCAATCCCGAAGCCTCCAATAATGTATTTGGCAATAAAATAAGCAACGAAGTTAAAGAATGCTGCCCAGATTACAGCCTGTACCGGGGTTAGTACCCGGGTAGAAACAACTGTGGCTATCGAATTGGCTGCATCGTGAAAACCGTTGATATAGTCGAAAATGAGCGCCAGTACGATAATCGTTAAGAGTAGTGTCATCTATCAATCGATTTATGCGTATTTTACTATGATGGTTTTCATGACTTTACCTACCAGCTCGGCAGCATCTGTCGTTTTTTCAAGTTCGTACATGATCTCTTTCAGTTTGATCACCTCGACGCTATTTGTTTCTGTTTCAAACAATTTAATGATAAACTGTTCGTATACTCCATCGGCTTCATTTTCAAGGTCGTGCAACTGGCTGCAATATTTCTTGATGTTTACCGGATTCTTTCTCAACGTATCAATCTCGCTCATGGCCTGGCCGATGATAACGGCACATTTCTTAATCAACGTTGCCAACTCAACTCCGTCTACGGGAATAGCTTTGGGGTTGTACAGGGCGATACGCTTGGCGCAACTATTAATGCCATCAATCACATCGTCCATACGCGTGGCCAGTGCATGAATGTCTTCCCGGTCAAAGGGAGTAATAAACGTAGTGTTCAAATCATCAAAAATCTGATGAGAGAGTTTGTCGCCTGCCCGTTCCTGTTCTTTGATTTTTTTGTAATCTTCTACTTGTACGGCGTGCTGTCCACCATGTTTCATGGTTTCAATCAGTAAGTCCGATGCAACGATCATTACTTCAGAGAGTTGCTTCAACAAAGGAAAAAACTTCGGTTCTTTGGGGGTAAACCGGTTAAAAAAAGAGTTGTTCATATACCTATTCTATTCAATAATTTTTGAAAATGCTGTCATGTCTTAGTAATAACTGTCGCAAAAATATGTTATTCGTGTTACACTTCCATTACAAAATACGAAAAAGATGAAAAAAAGATGTATTTTAACCCAAAGATATGTCGTAGAACATTTATGAGAAAATAAGATAGGTGCTATGAACTAAACTCTTTTATCGGGTTGCCGTTGCTTTGCCCCAGGTGTATTTCCAAATGTTTTTTATCTTCGGGAACTGACGTATGGAGGGCTTGATGTAAGGTGTGGCGGCTATTCCCAGCAGCAACAAGATTCCCAGCAGTGTTATGACACCGAATATTTCTTTCCAGCTTACCAGCATGGCTTGCATGCGGGTAATTCCGTACAAGGTACTGGTGGCGGCAACTCGTGCCTCTTCCATTGTATGCCCCGCGGCAAGCGCCTCCTGTATTTTACCTCCGTATATGTGCGACGAAAGTCCGTTTACCAAATCCATCTCCTGTGAAAGAATCATCAGGTTCTTCTTCTGTAAGTATTGCACGGCATGGTTGCAGAATGAGTTCGCCATCGTGTCTATCAGGGACGAACGTACAAAACTTATCAGGGTAAGGCTGGCAAAAAAGTGCGGAAAGGCAACCCCCTCAGCAGCATAAAGTGCCAAACTGATGTACAGGCTGATATACCCCATCCCTTTTAATATATAAGGTATATAAAGTTGTTCCTTTGCCAATCCCGGCTGAAACAGGAAGTAGAGCATAAAATGCTCAACAACGAAGCAGAGAAACCCTACGAAGAAGATGGTTTTGTAGCTCCCCCGGTATATCGACATCCAGTAATAAGACAGTCCGGCACCCACCACTACGCCGCCAAATACCATCCAGTTGAGTGAGGCGCTGTGCAGGGTGTCATAGTGCAGGATGGCTCCTGTGTATACATTTAATATCACGTTGGAAGTGCTAAGAAATACCTGCAGGAAGGCTAGCAGCAACATGGCTTTGAGCAGCGGTTTGTACCGGAATAACTCCGGCATCAGGAACGGGCGGCGAATGCCGAACATCCGCTGAATGGCGCAGGCCAGCAGAAAGCATCCCGCGAGGGTAGCCAGACAGATGTAACGGGAATCGAACCAGTCGAGCCGTTCGCCGTACTCAAATACAAAGTTGAACAGGAATAATACCAACGTCCACAACCCCCAGCCCAGCCAGTCAATCTGGTACAGCGGGAACTTGCGCATCAGGCGGATGGGGCGCATCAGGAAGTAAATCACCGTCATCACCGTGAGTAACAGGCCTACGATAAGTATGTGCATGTACTTCCAACTGTACAGGTGTGAGATTTCGGCCGTGAGTAACCCCGATGCTTGTACTGAACCCAACACAATGAGATACACTATGGAGAAGAATACGGTGAAGTCGCGCGTTGGGGTAATGACCAACTGGATGGACGACATGCATTCAAACATACCTATCATACGGAACGTACCCACCAGAAAGGAGACTACTATCAGCAACAATACGTTGTTAGAGTACAGGCTGATAATGTTACCTATCACCACCACGGCAGCTGCGGTAAGCAGGATGGTGCGCGACAGGAAGCGGAACTTGATGCGGAACAGCAATGGGAATACCATCGTCATTCCAATGAACGAAGCGGAGAAGATCAGCTTCACGTCTTCTACCGTCAGTGCTTTGCCGCCCACCACCTCATTCAGGTTGGTGAGGTACACGCTGTTGGATAGCTGAAACACGATAGCCGTACACAGCAGTATAATGAATCGCAGGCGGTCGGGTACAAACTCCTTGAACGCCATGATGCGGTATTTTCCTTGTGGAATCATGTGGATTTATTTACGTTTCAGATAGACTTCGGCACTCATTCCGGCCTTTAACCGGGCTATATCTGCAGAATTGTTGCTCGTGGAAAGCTCGATGCGGATGGGGATGCGTTGTTCAATCTTCACAAAGTTTCCTGTGGCATTATCGGTAGGGACCAATGAGAAGGCCGAACCAGTGGCGTAAGATGAAGCTGATACAATTCCCCGGAATTTAACTCCCGGTACGGCGTCTACACTCACTTCCACTTCGTCACCCACGGCAATGTTGCGGGTTTGCTTCTCCTTGTAGTTGGCTATTACCCATACTTCGGCATCGTCTACAATGCCTACTATGGCCTGTCCCGGTTGTATCAACTGTCCTTCCTGCAACTCTTTACGGCCTACAATACCGCTGCAAGGCGCTACAATAATGGTGTACGACAGATTAAGCTCCGCCATATCCAATGCTGCTTTGGCTGCGCGTATGTTGGCTTCGTTTTGTGAGAGGCGGTTTACCTGTTCTTCGCCTACCAGGGCAGTCGATTTCTTCTGACGTACCAGCATGTCGTACTTGGCTTTGGTAGCATCGTATTCCATCTTCACGTTGTCGTATTGGTCTTGCGTTACAGCTTGTTGGTCGAGCAGGTTGCGGTAACGGCGCAGGTTGGTGGCGGCATGTTCCAGGCGGACTTTTATCTCCTCAATACCAGCATCGGATACCGACAGGTTGTTCTGTGTCATGCTTAGGGTAGAACCTGTGGCACGCTGGCCGGCAATGGCGTTGGCATAGTTGGCTTCGGCCTGTGCCAGGCGGAACAGGTATTCGCTGTTGTCGATGATAAGCAACGTATCGCCCTTGTTTACCTGTTGAAATTCTTCAAAGCGTATTTCCTTGACATAGCCCTGCACACGCGAGTTTACCGGCACAATGTGACGGCGTACCTGTGCGTTATCGGTAAAGCGGCTGTTGCTTACCGTCATAAACTGGGCTATTACCCAGATGATGCCCAGCACGATAAATATCAGCAGCGCGTAGTTGAATATCTTGAAAGTGAGACTCTTTCCTTTTTTCTTATTAGTAGCTTGATTTTCCATAACTTTTTTGCTCTTCTTTGTTTTTAAATGGTTCCTACAGAACGTTGTAGTTTATAATATTGATATACAATGTTTATTTTGGCGTTGACTACCTGCAACTCCGCATTTAATTTGGTGTTCGAAGCATCGAGCATTTCGGTAATCAGTACCAGGTTGTTCAGGTAGCGGTTGTGTATGATGCGGTAGTTTTCCGAAGCCAGTTGATAGCTCTTTTCAAAGGTCGACAGCTTCTCAAACGCTTCTTTATACCGGGTTGCATCGGCATGTATGGCTTGTTCCGCCCGTTCGCTGGTTAGTTGGCGGGCTTCCTGTGCGGTGTACTGAACGGCCTTTGCCAGGCGTATATTCTTCTTTGTTTTAAACAACGATGAGATGTTGTAACGTATGCCCACACCCACATACCAGTAATTCAGGTTCATGTCAATGGGAGGTACCTCAATGGTAATAGGACCGTCCAAGTGATTGGCTGCCACCAGTGCAATGGAAGGAAAGTAATCTGCCCGAGCCAGTTGTACTCCTTTGTCGGCAATCTGCATTTGGGTGACTGCGGTACGTAATTCCGGCAGGTTCATCTCTGCCGTTTCCAACAGGTTGCCGGCAGAGGGAGTGTTTAGTTCCATGCCCAGAATCGAAGCATCCGGTTCAATCATGATATCCGCAGGCAGTCCCAGGGTGGTTACCAAGTGATGGTTCAGGATGTCGCGGCTGTTATCAATCTCAATCAGCGCCAATTCGTACGTTTGCAGCAGCAGTTCATGGCGGGTGATGTCGTTGTTGAGCGCCATACCTTCGTGCATTTTGGCTTTTATCTGCTCAATCAGCAACTTGGTTTGCTCAATGTTTTTGGTGTACACTTCCCGTTGGTTGTTTAATTTAAACAGATCTAAGTAATATCCTGTCAGCAGGAAGCGGATATCCATTTGCTGACGCTCGTAGTCGAGCTGCGCCACCTGTTCTTCCAGTTGCGCTTTGGCAATGCTGTTGTTGATGGCTCCTCCTGCAAATACTACCTGCGAGGCTTCCACGGAGAAGTTATTCCCGTAATGCGGCATCTCTGCCCGTGTGGCGTCACTGAAGTTACGCTCCATGATAGTGGCATCGCCCAGGTAAGAGAAAGCCAGCGAAGCATCTATCTGCGGAAGACGTGCATTGCGGGTTACCGCTGTGGCGCGGCGTGCCGTTTCCATACCGCTGCGCGATACTTTTAGTTGTTTACTGTTTTCTGTTGCCAGTTGAAATACCTCGTCTAAGGTAAGTACACGGACAGTCCGGTCCTTGGCAAACGAATGGGATACGCACAGCAGCACAATGGCTACCGTGAGTAAATAGAATCTACTCATGTTAGTGAAATAAAAAATTAGAATGTAAAAATGTATGTGGTTATCCTTCGGTGTGAATGAGGTCAGCAACTACATCGGGACGATTGCCAGCTGATGCGTGAAGGAAGTTTGATGTAAGCACGATACTCGTAATGAGCAGATGGAATATTTTTGTTTTGTAGCATGTATCAATGAATCTCTGTATAAGATTCGGACTGCAAAGTAACGGAATAAAGCAATAACTTGTAATCTTGCGGAATTGTTAAAGAAAATTAATTCAGATTTGCGGTGTGTATCCTGTGTATTTGCATAATTGTTTTCTATCTGTCATCTATCATCTATCACCAAAGAGGCGTAACAAACAGACTTCCAGCTAAGTGCAAGGTTGATAGATGCCGTTTTATCTATCACCCGCATCTATCATCTATCACCATGTGTGTCGTCCTGATTTTTGTTTTTCATCTTCTGTTTAGTGTTTATTATCAGATTATTAAGCACTTTTTCTTCATAATCAAGTGAGCCCACCGGGCAGGGCTCATCAGCCCACCCGGGTGGGCTCATCGTTTCACCAGGCAGGGCTTATCGTCCCACCCGGGTGGGCTTACTTAATGAGGCTGTAAAAAACAATAATTACTGCCTGATAAAACAAGTATAGATACTGAAAAATCTTACAATAGATGGTGAATCTATTGATTGTGGTGGTTATACTTAACAAATTATACAGTGATGAGAAACATTTCTCCTAACGATTTCCATACTTATTCTTCATCTTTGTGCCGAACAAAAACAGTGCGGAGTGAAGTCCGGACTTCTATTGTATACCGGTGGTAGCTTTGTTAATTCATGTAGTGCTTTATTTTAAAAAGCGAGGTCTCTTTTACAGTTATTGGTGTTCTTTTGGTAGATGTTAAATAAGTATCAATATGAGATAAAATAATGTCTATTTGTTTTTACGCAAAAGCATACATTTGCATCTGTAAAAGAATATATCAAAAATAATACAAAAGATAAATAATGCAATAATATTTTGTTTAACCATTTTAAAAGAACGCAAGAATGCCTATGAGAAAGGAGTGATTTTATGTTGTGATAACCTTTTATAATAAGGTGTATTAACCTTATAAAGAAAAACAGTATTTAACTCCCCGGTGGAGTGATACTAATTATTAAACTAAGAAAAATACAAGTATGAATTTGAATTTCAGAAAAACCGCGCTGCTTGTGGGTATGTGTTCGGCAGTAAGCCTAACTTATACTCCACAACTTTTCGCCGCATCGGTCGATGCCATTGAAGCTGTGCAGCAAGCAAAAAAAATCACAGGTACTGTAACAGATGCATCGGGACCGGTTATCGGAGCCAATGTATCCGAAAAAGGTACAACGAATGGTGTTATTACGGATATTGACGGTAATTTTATTTTGAACGTTAAGCCGGGTGCTACTATCGTTGTCTCTTTCATAGGTTACCAACCGCAAGAAGTAGTGGTAGGTAATCAATCTAATCTTAGAATCCAGTTGAAAGAAGATTCTAAGTTGCTGGACGAAGTAGT
>JAVBVL010000021.1:0-17624 GCA_031554285.1 Bacteroides sp. | reverse complement strand
GCGTTGTTCGATAACTGACACCTAAGGCAATCAAAAGTTCTCTTAGCGGAGAGAGAGGGATTCGAACCCCCGGAACCTCGCAGTTCAACGGTTTTCAAGACCGCCGCAATCGACCACTCTGCCATCTCTCCAAACTCCTTTTCAGAAGTGCTTCCCTTTGAAAGCGGTGCAAAGGTACGTATCTTTTTTTATTCTCCAAACTTTCACCATCTTTTTTCGACAAATAATTGTATTTTTGCAAAAATATTGAAGAGCTTTTAGCATGATATATCCACAGAATTTTGAACAAAAAATAGGGTTCGACCAGATACGGCAATTACTGAAAGAAAAGTGTCTCAGCACCTTAGGCGAAGAGCGTGTAAACGAAATGGCATTTACCGACAGCTTTGAAGAGGTAAACGAAAGATTAGAACTAGTGGTGGAGTTTATACGTATCATCCAGGAGGAGGATAGTTTTCCCGACCAATATTTCTATGATGTGCGACCCTCGTTGAAGCGCGTACGCATTGAAGGAATGTATCTGGACGAGCCGGAACTGTTCGATTTACGCCGCTCGTTGGAAACCATACGCGACATTGTACGCTTCCTGCAACGGGGCGATGAGGAAGAAGGCACACCCTACCCTGCCCTGCAACGATTGGCTGGCGACATTGCCGTATTCCCACAACTGATTACCCGCATTGATGGTATCCTGAATAAATACGGTAAGATTAAAGATAATGCTTCATCGGAGTTGGCACACATCCGCCGTGAACTGACAAGTACCATGAGCGGTATATCGCGTTCGCTGAACTCTATTCTGCGCAATGCACAATCGGAAGGGTATGTAGATAAGGACGTAGCACCTACCATGCGCGACGGGCGGTTGGTGATTCCCGTAGCTCCCGGTTTGAAGCGGAAGATAAAGGGAATTGTACACGATGAGTCGGCCAGTGGTAAGACGGTGTTCATTGAACCTGCCGAAGTGGTGGAAGCCAATAACCGCATCCGCGAGTTGGAGGGTGAGGAACGGCGCGAAATTATCCGTATCCTGATGGACTTTGCCAACACGCTGCGCCCAGCGATACCGGAGATTCTGCAATCGTACGAGTTCCTGGCCGAAATTGACTTTATCCGTGCCAAGAGTCATTTTGCGTTGCAGACCAACAGTTTGAAGCCTTCGTTGGAGGATGCACAATTATTGGATTGGCGAATAGCCATCCACCCGTTATTGCAGATTTCACTCTCCAAGCATGGAAAGAAGGTGGTGCCGTTAGATATTGAGCTGAACACCAAGCAGCGCATTCTGATTATCTCGGGACCTAACGCGGGCGGTAAGTCGGTTTGCCTCAAGACGGTGGGACTGTTGCAATACATGTTGCAATGCGGTATGCCGGTACCCATGCACGAGGGCAGTCACGCAGGAATCTTCCAACATATATTTATAGATATTGGCGACGAACAGTCCATCGAGGACGACCTGAGTACCTACTCCTCACACCTCACCAACATGAAAATGATGATGCGCAGCTGCAACGAGCGCAGCCTCATCCTCATCGACGAGTTTGGCGGGGGTACCGAGCCACAAATTGGCGGTGCCATTGCCGAGGCGGTACTGAAACGTTTCAATGAGCGGGGTACGTTCGGGGTAATTACCACGCACTACCAAAACCTGAAACACTTTGCCGAGGATCACGAAGGGGTGGTTAACGGGGCGATGTTGTACGACCGTCACCTGATGCAAGCCTTGTTCCAGTTGCAGATAGGCAATCCGGGCAGTTCGTTTGCCGTGGAGATTGCCCGCAAGATAGGTTTGCCGGAAGATGTTATTGCCGATGCTTCGGAAATTGTAGGCAGTGAGTACATTAACGCCGACAAATACCTGCAGGACATTGTACGCGACAAGCGTTACTGGGAAGGTAAGCGGCAAAACATCCGCCAGCGGGAGAAGCAGATGGAAGAAACCATTGAACGCTATCAAAAGGAGATGGAAGAACTGCAGAAGTCGCGCAAGGAGATTCTGAAGCAAGCCAAGGAAGAGGCGGAACGGTTGTTGCAGGAGTCGAATGCCCGTATTGAGAATACCATCCGCACCATCAAGGAAGCACAGGCCGAGAAAGAGAAGACACGCTCGGTACGTCAGGAATTGAGCGACTTCCGCGAGTCGCTGGAACGCTTATCCGCTCAGGAACAGGAGGATAAGATTGCCCGCAAGATGGATAAATTGAAGGAGAAGCAGGAGCGTAAGAAAAATAAGAAGATTGAAGCACCAACTGCCGCTGCCACTCCTAAAACTCCCAAAACCGCTCCACTTGCCGCAGGCGATTTGGTGAAGCTGAAAGGACAATCTACTCCGGGACAAATCATGGAAATCAGCGGCAAGAATGCTGTGGTGGTATTCGGGAACCTGAAAACCACCGTTAAGCTGGACCGCCTGGAACGAAGCAACACCCCGCTTCCAAAAGCCGAAGCACAGAAGAGCACCTTCGTCAGCACCCAAACGCACGACCAGATGTACGAGAAGAAGCTCAACTTCAAGCACGACATCGACGTACGGGGCATGCGTGGCGACGAAGCGTTGCAGGCTGTTACCTACTTCATTGATGATGCCATTCTCGTGGGTATGGATCGGGTACGCATCCTGCACGGAACGGGCACAGGTATTCTACGCACGCTTATCCGCCAGTATTTAGAGACCGTACCGGGTGTGGGGCACTTTGCCGACGAGCACGTACAATTCGGCGGTGCGGGCATTACGGTAGTAGATTTGTCATAAAACGCCCCGAAAAGTCTGTCTCAACAAACAAAACAGGCAAATACCTTGTTCCATTATAGAAATCTGCTACCTTTGCCGGTACAGATTTCTATAACAGAAACAGGTAACGCATGAAGAACAATTTGTTGAGCGAAAAGCTGGTCTATACAGGACAAAGCCAGGCTGCCACCCACTTGCACCTCTGCACCTACAATGCCAGCGAGATGCACGATACAGATGCCATCTTGCCCGCCGCCATCCCTGCAGCTTTGCAGGAGAACCAGATAAACTGGCTGCAGGTAAACGGTTTGAAAGATACGGACACCATCCGCGAGGTGTGCCGTTTGTTCGACATCGATTTCCTCACCACACAAGATGTGCTCAACGCACACCATCCCACCAAGATTGAAGACCACGATAAGTACATGGTGCTTATCCTCAAACTGTTTCACCCCAACAATGCCGGCGAACTGCACCAACAGCAGGTTAGCATCATCCTGGGAGCCAACTTCGTGCTTACTTTCCTCGAAAACGATTCGCCTTTCTTTGACGATGTACACACGGCCCTGCGCAACGATGTGTTACGCATCCGCAGCCGGCAGACCGATTACCTGCTCAGCGTGCTGCTTAACAGCGTGATGGGCAATTACACTGCCACCATCTCAGATATTGACGACGCGTTGGAGGATTTGGAGGAAGAACTGCTCACCATTACCGGCAGCAAGGACATCGGTGCACAGATACAAACCCTGCGCCGGCAATACATGCTGATGAAAAAAGCCATCCTGCCGCTCAAAGAGCAATACAGCCGGTTGTTGCTGCGTCCGGAGGACAAGCTGATTCACAAAACCTCGCGCGCTTTCTTCAATGATGTAAACGACCACCTGCAATTTGTATTGCAAACCATCGAAATATGCCGGGAAACGCTCTCTTCACTGGTCGACCTGTACATTTCCAACAACGACCTGCGCATGAACGACATCATGAAACGGCTTACCGTTGTATCTACCATCTTCATTCCGCTGACGTTCCTCGTGGGCGTGTGGGGCATGAACTTCCGCTTCATGCCGGAGTTGGATTGGAAGTACGGATATTTGTTTGCCTGGTTCCTGATGTTGCTTTCGGGTATTGCCTGTTACTGGTTTTTCCGGAAAAAGAAGTGGTATTGACAAATAGTGATTAGCGATTAGCGTTTAGTGATTAGTTTTAAATATAGCATATAATCTTTTTATACTCAGCCATGAAATCAATCAAAGAGTTATACCGCATTGGCACAGGGCCTTCCAGCAGTCACACGATGGGACCGCGCAAGGCTGCCGAAATCTTCCTCGCCCGTCACCCCGAAGCAGCCTCGTTTAAAGTCACCCTGTACGGAAGTCTTGCTGCCACAGGCAAGGGGCATATGACGGATGCCGCCATCATCGACACACTGGAACCTACTGCTCCGGTGGAGATTGTGTGGCAGCCCAAGGTATTCCTCCCCTTCCATCCCAACGGGATGACGTTTGCTTCGCAGGATGCGCAAAGGCGCACTACCGACAACTGGACAGTGTACAGCGTAGGTGGCGGAGCGTTGGCAGAGAGCGACAGTCAGGCTATTGAAACGCCGGATGTATATGCCATGAATCAGATGACGGAAATTCTGGAGTGGTGCGAACGTACCGGAAAGAGCTACTGGGAGTACGTAAAGGAGTGTGAAGAACCTGATTTGTGGGATTATCTGGCAGAGGTTTGGAGTACCATGAAAGAATCTATCCAACGGGGACTGGAAGAGGAAGGTGTACTGCCGGGACCGCTTAACCTGCGACGCAAGGCGGCACAGTACTACATCCGTGCCACCGGGTACAAGGATTCGTTGCGCTCGCGCGGATTGGTATTTGCCTATGCACTGGCGGTAAGTGAGGAGAATGCTTCGGGTGGTAAGATTGTAACTGCACCTACCTGTGGGTCGTGCGGCGTAGTTCCTGCGGTGCTTTACCATTTGTATAAGAGTCGCGATTTTAGTGATGTGCGTATTCTGCGGGCATTGGCTACGGCAGGTTTGTTTGGCAATATTGTGAAGTACAATGCTTCTATCTCGGGAGCCGAAGTAGGCTGCCAGGGTGAAGTGGGTGTGGCGTGTGCCATGGCTTCGGCAGCCGCCAACCAGTTGTTTGGCGGCAGTCCGGCACAAATTGAGTATGCTGCGGAGATGGGACTTGAACATCACCTGGGGATGACGTGCGACCCGGTTTGCGGCTTGGTACAGATTCCTTGTATTGAGCGTAATGCGTATGCGGCGGCCCGTGCGTTGGATGCTAATATTTATTCCACATTTACGGATGGTATGCACCGGGTGTCGTTTGATAAAGTGGTGCAGGTAATGAAGCAAACCGGACATGACTTGCCTTCCCTTTACAAAGAAACCAGTGAAGGGGGATTAGCAAAAGATTATATTCAGATGTAATTATTCCTTCTGAGAGTTAGGGTTATTCCTCCTGAGAATTGCCTCAACTCCTTCTGAGAGTTGACATAACTCTTTCAGAGAGTTGATCCAACTCCTTCTGAGAATTGGCATAAGTCCTTCTGAGTTTCACCTCAAGTCTCAGTAAGTTTTGGAGAGCAACTTCACCATCTTTTTCCGGAAACACTTCCATCTTTTCAGAAAACATAACCGTCTTACAGGTATAAGACGGTTATGTTTTTTTACAATGAAGGGCTATGAATAGCAGATGAAGGGGCATAACTTCATCTGCAATACCGATGAATAAAGGGTTTCAGAGTAAATAAAGGGCTGAACCCTAAAAACAAATTCTCTGTGTATTAAATGCTATCAGTTTCGTGAATCTCTTCTACTTGCTCGTCTTTCTCGATGGTCATGCGACCGTCCTGAGATACCGTGATGGCAAAAAGAATAAACATATCCGTTTGCGGATAGCACACGCTGGCGGTGTACATAATACCTTGCGGGGTAGTTTTATTGAATACGATACCTTCGAGGATGGAGTTTTGAAGGAACTCGCCGGTAAGTTGAGAGGCAAAATCGTTCTTGGTAAAGGTGCGGGCGAAGATGGTTTCGACACCACGGGTGAGTTTTACAGCAATAGCATTATCCACAAATATGTCGCCACCCTGGCTTTTCACACGCGAAAGGCTTTCGTCGGGCGTGCGGTTCACCAGCGAAGTGTAGTCCTTACCTTTGAATTCCACTTTCTGCTCAGTGCGCGACTCTTGCATGCGTTGGTAGCCATGTACATCGGTGGTATCTAACATCATCGCCATGTTATCATCGGCTTGGGTGCTTTTTTTTCCTCCGCAGGCTGTAAGGCTTAACGCTACGGCTGCTATGCATACATATAATACTTTCTTCATCTTCTTTTGTTTTTCTTGCCTACAAAAGTACAAATAAAAATGAGAATCGGGCAAAAACGAAGCGAGATACACAATTTTCAACTCGTGTATCTCGCAAACTCAATCTAATATCCGAAATCCGTAACCCGTACATACGCCCGGTACCCCTTAATCTGTCCCGGTATATCCTTCTCGGCACGGGGCAGACAGCGGAAGCCGGTTACCTGGTACGTCTTGCCCAGGTCGATAACTACCTGATGCGGATAGGCGGTGTTATCTACCGTGCTCCAGAAGGTAGACTCCTGCAAGTCGAATATCTTATCGGCAGTGCAGTTGCCGCTGCGGGTTTCTTCGCTATCGGCATAACGTATTTTCCATGCCTCGCGGGAGATGGGCTTACCGTCGGCACCCAGCACGTCGAACTCGGCAATGGAAGCCACATTGGTACCGTTCCAGGATGAAAGGGCTTCAAGGCAGAAGTATTGACCATTGACCGGCAACGGGAACTTCACTTCCTGCCAACCGTTACCTTTTGCAAAAGTTCCTTCAACAGCGGCTTTCTCGGCTGTGAGTTGCAACTCTTCGCCCTGGGCACGATGGGTTTCGAGGGCTTTCTCACGCAGTTGGTCGAGGATGGGGGTACGTATACCCTTGATGGAAGCTTGTTGCGGGCCTTTTAGGTCGAGCACAATCACTTCATTGGTTCCTTTCTTAAGCCAGCAGCCGGGCAGGTAAAGTGTTTGTTGCGGACCGATTTCCCAGAATCGTCCCAAAGCGTGACCGTTTACCCATACCATTCCTTTGCCCCAGGTACTCATATCCAGGAAGGTATCGCCTACTTCGCTGAGCTTAAATGTGGCTTTGTAGTACGCAGGCATGGTGGGTACTTCCCTGGTGGCTACATACTTCTTATCTTTTGCAAAAGAATAATCAACAGGAAGGTTGTACACCGTCCAGTTCTTCAGGTTAGTTACCTCACTTCCTCCGGTAATGATTTCTACTTTCTCGGTTATGCCTTTGCGGTCGTGAATGGAGATGCCGAAGTTAACACGTCCCATAGCCTCCACGAGGATATCCAATTGAGTACCGGCTTTTAATGTGGGTAGCAAAGTAGTAAACTCGCCCCTACGGCGGTCAAGACGTGCCAGAAACTTGCCATCGGCGTACACCTGCGCCCAGTCGTGCACTTCGGTAATCTTGAGCGTAGCACCTGCCTGCACATCGTTAGGCAGTGTAGTGCGGTAGAGAATACTTCCCCAACCCTGGTCAAACTGCTCCATCGGTTGTATATCGGTTACCTGCGTACCTTTGGGCAGGTTATTGAACAGCGGTGCTGTTTGTGTAAAGTGAATAGCCGGAATCTCAATCACGGGATAATCTGCCGGAGCATCGGGTAGTGTTTCACCGGCGGGCAGATAGCTTTGCAGCAGCGCACGCAATGCATGGTACTTCCCGGTAGTCCACCCGGCTTCGCTGATGGGTGCATCGTAATCGTACGAACTGCACATGGTTGAGTATGCAGGATTATTGGCACCACCCCAATGGCCGAAGGTAGTACCTCCGTGTGTCATATACAAGCTGAAAGAGATATTACGGTCGAGCATATCTTTAATGCCCTGTACCATCACAGCGCCGTCACGTGTTTCGTGCTTACGGCCCCAGTGGTCGAACCAGCCACTCCAGAATTCGCTGCACATCAACGGAGAGTCGGGAGCCATCTCTTTGAGCGTCTTAAACTGACTGTCGATATTGGCACCCGTACCGAAGTTGACCGTCCACAGCAATCCGTCGAGAGCGTTGTTCATGAAGTTAGAACTCCAGTCGCATTGAAACAGGGGTACATCAGTAAATCCGGCTTCCTTCACTACATCGCGTACAGCCGCCACGTAGGGCTTATCGGTTCCGTATGAGCCGTATTCGTTTTCTACCTGTACCATGATGATATTACCCCCACGGGTAATTTGTTGAGGGGCAAGCTGCTTACCCACCTCCTTCATAAAGATGCCTACACGTTCCATGTAATAAGAATCGAGCGTACGTAGCTTGATATCTTGCTTTTTGAGCAGCCACCAGGGCAGTCCGCCCATCTCCCACTCGGCACATACATACGGACCGGGACGAACAATAACGTACATGCCATGCTTCTGCGCCAAGCGGCAGAACCTGGCTATATCGTTATTACCCGTGAAGTTGAATACACCGGGTGTTTGTTCGTGCAGGTTCCAGAAGATGTAAATGCAAATGGCATTCATCCCGAGCGACTTGCACATCTCGATACGTTGGTCCCAAGAAGGTTCGGGAATACGGGGATAGTGTATCTCGGCAGCTTTCAGTACAATAGGCTTTCCGTTGAGCAGAAAGGTATTCTTGCCTATTTCAAAAGTACCGGGCGTGTTTTGCGCCTTTCCCACAAGAGTAAGGCAAGTCACGGCCAGCAAACAAATAATCAGTTTCTTCATTACTTATACTCCTCCTTCTTCTGGGTATAGAAATCTTGCAGCACATAGAATGCCTGCTTCTTCTGTCCGCGGTTTGACACCAATCCCTTGCGGTTGAAGAAATCCTGAATACCCGTTAGCTGGCGGCGTGCCGAGCGGAAATCCATCAATATCCAGGGCGAGGTACCGGCAAAGCCATCTACCTTATTATACATGGCAAGGGTGTTGCGGTATAATTCCGCTTGATACTCTTCTGTCCAACGTTCGGTCTTGTCGCCGTGACGTCCGTACAGAGCACCACCCCCGAACTCACTGATGAAGAACGGTTTGTCATACGGAATATCCCATTGGCGGGTATTGCAATCTTCGGGGGTACCTCCGTACCATCCCAGGTAGTTGTTGAAGCTGATAATATCTACGTACTTGCTCATGTAATCTTTTACCTGGCTTACATTGTTCTGTGTACCGGTAACCTCCATGGCCATGCTCACTAAACGGGTATTATCGGCTTCACGCACCTGGGCGGCAAGGTTAGCCAGGAACGTATCACGGGCATCACTGTGCGGTGTTTCGTTGGCTACCGACCAGATTACGATGGCGCAGCGGTTCTTGTCGCGTTGCATCATGTCGTTCAGTTGGTTGGAAGCATTCTGGTAGGTAGCAGGATTATCCCAATGGATGGTCCAGTACACCGGAATCTCACTCCATACCATGAAGCCCATCTCCTCGGCAGCACGCACCATGAATTCGTTATGCGGATAGTGTGCCAGGCGAACGAAGTTACATCCCAACTCTTTGGCCCAGCTGAGCAACAGTACGCACTCTTCACGGGTAAATACACGACCTTCGCGGAAAGGTGCCTCTTCGTGAATGGAGATACCACGCAGGAATACTTGTTTACCATTAAGCAGAATGCTCTTACCCTGTGTTTCTATCTGGCGGAAACCAATTTTATCATTAAGTACCTCGGTACCGTTAGCAATAGTTACATCGTACAGTTTAGGAGTTTCGGGGCTCCACAATGCCGGTTTAGCTTTTTGTGAGAATATGGCTTTACCGGTAGCATCGGTTGTCACCTTCTTTACCACCTTCAATTCGGGAATGGTAACAGTTACCTCTACTCCTGCCTGTGCTTTATTGAGTTGCACGTAGCCTTCAATCACATCGTACTTACCTTTGGGAAGTTGCACCACGTAATCATCTACCGATACTTCGGGTGTTTCCACCAACAATACATCGCGGGTAATACCGCCGTAGTTCCACCAGTCGGTATTCACGGTAGGCACAGCCTCGGGCTTACGTACATTGTTTACACGCAGAATCACAAAATTGCGTCCCTCCTTCACCCGGTCGGTTACATCAAAGTTGAACGGAGTGAAACCGCCCTCATGCGTACCAATCTCTTCGCCGTTGAGGTACACGTTACAGAAGTAGTTTACCGCCCCGAAGTACAGATGGGTACGTGTACCCGGCTTCTTGGTGTAGGTAAAATCTTTTTTGTACCACACGGTGCCTTCGTACACAAACAGCATATCTTCCTGCGTATTCCAATCGCCCGGCACATTGAGTGTGGGAGCCGTATCAAAATCGTATTCTACAATATCCGAGGGGTTCTTCGGTTTGGCATTCTTAAAGAATCCGTTGGCACTTACCTGAAGGCGGTAATCGTAATACCCGTTGTCAAACGGGTCGACAATACGGTTCCAGTATCCGTTGAGCGATTGCGTATGCCGTGCATACACATTTTGAAGCACATTACCGGTTGCCCACAAGGAACCGGCAGAGGCAATAAGAGCCAAACAAAGGAGAGAGAGTTTTTTCATGTTATTCTATTTATTTATGGTGTGTACAGAGTTTACAGGATTGTCTTCGGTTCTTTTTGGCGGGTAAAGTACTTGGCCAACAACTCACCAAACGGACTATCATATGTACGCGCGCGTTGTGGGCACTGTTTTACACAGGCACAACACTTTATACAGAGGGAAGCATCGGTATGTAACTCATTGCCTTTTGCAATGGCTTTGGCGGGACAGTGAAGTGCGCAGTATCCGCAATGCGTACATTTTCCTTCTTCCACACCGGGAGCAGCCGGAAAAGGCTTACCGCTTTTGCGTAAAGCCATTACCTTACGGGCAAAACGCAGCAATGTGAAAAACGGCTGGCGCGGACGGGGAATATTACGCACATCCACCGGATAAAGCTTATCCGGCTCGGTAGCCGCCTCTATCTTTTGCATCACCCGGTTACCGAATGCACAAGCCAGTTCCAAATCGTCCACACTGGGACGACCGGCCGAAATGGGATGCTCGGCAGTGCTGTAAGAGTGCTCGCCAATGAAAGTTCCGCCGGCTATTATCTTAAAGCCGTTGGGTAATGCATATTCATCGAGTTCCATGAGCGCCTTCTCGTACGCACGGTTACCATAGATAACCACTATCACGGTAGGAGTATTGGTTCCCCGGATATTCCGCAAACGCTCCATCGCCAACGGAGCCACATGCCCGCCATACACAGGCACGGCAATAATAGCCAACGACGACTCCGGAAGTACCAGTTCGTCTGCCGGTTGAAGGGTAATATCGGTAATTTGTACCTCCTCAATACCGGTTCCGCGAACAATTGCCTTTGCTACTTGTTCAGATGTATGAGTGGGTGAAAAATAAATAATATGCGCGTCCTTTACAATCATAGTAATATATTATTCTGCTGTTGAGCAACAAAGATAGACCGAAAAAAGGAAAAAAAGAGATCTTTGATGAGGAAACTAAAATTATTTATTATCTTTGCGCCGTTGAAACACACACTGCAAGTTCCCCACCAACAGGAATGATTCAGGAATTCAATTCAACAGTTAATCCCTTATTATTATTTTTAGAATTTCAACTAAGTGTTATGCGGGCATAAATTGTGACTGTTTTAGTCGTAGTTATTGTTATGCTCCGTACCACAATCAAAAGACATTATTAACTCACATTATACTCTATGTATAACATTATTCAATTGAACGACAAAAGTTTGTCAGACCTCCAAGCCATTGCCCAGGAAATGGGTATCAAAAAAACAGATTCACTTAAAAAAGAAGAACTCGTTTATCGTATCTTAGATGAACAGGCCATTGCCGGAGCTACCAAGAAAGTGGCTGCCGACCGCCTGAAAGAAGAACGCAAAGACGACAAAAAGAAACGCTCACGTGTACCCGTTAAAAAGGAAGATAAGATTTTTACTGCTTCACAAAACGGTGAGCTGACTAAATCGGAAGGTAATACTCCCAAGCAACAGCAACCCGCACAGCCGGCTAAACAACAACCTGCCAAGCCGCAACCAGCCAAACAAACTCAGGAAACTGTAGCTGCTTCTGAAATTGCACAGGAAAAGGTGGTACAACCCGTCGAAAAGGTTGAAGCTCCTGCCAAGAAGAAAGTGGGACGCCCACGCAAGGAAAACAACGATAGCAAACCGGAAGAGGTAACTCCGGAAGCTGCTGCCCCGGAAGTTGCTGCTCCGGAAGTAATGGCTGCTACTGAGCAACCGGCTCCCGCCAAAGAAAAAGCGGCTGATAAGAAACCGCAAGGAAACAATCGCCCCATTGCCAAACCGGTTCTCAAACCGAAAGTAGTAGACGAAAGCAGCGCAGCTCTTCTTACCGATAGCGATGATGAGTTTATCCCCATCGAAGACCTGCCGTCGGAAAAAGCCGAACTGCCAACCGAACTGATTGGTAAGTTTGAACCGGGCAAGCAGGAACCTGCTCCGGCTACCGAGCCGCAACAACAGCCGCAACCTCAGCAACGACAGGCACAGGTACAAAAGAATCCTAACAACCAGCAACGTCAGCAAGGCCAGCAACGCCCCCAACAACAAGAGCGTGAACGTCAGTATGAGTTTGACGACATTCTCACCGGTACAGGCGTACTTGAAATTATGCAGGACGGATACGGATTCCTCCGTTCTTCAGATTATAACTACCTGGCTTCGCCCGATGATATTTATGTATCGCAATCGCAAATCAAGTTGTTCGGTCTGAAAACCGGCGACGTGGTAGAGGGCGTTATTCGTCCGCCGAAGGAAGGTGAAAAGTATTTCCCCCTGGTAAAGGTTTCCAAGATTAACGGACGTGATGCTGCCTTCGTGCGCGACCGTGTACCGTTTGAGCATCTTACTCCCTTGTTCCCGGACGAAAAATTCCGTTTGTGCAAAGGCGGTTATTCCGATTCTATGTCGGCACGGGTGGTAGACTTGTTCTCACCCATCGGTAAAGGTCAGCGTGCCCTGATTGTGGCTCAGCCTAAAACCGGTAAAACCCTCTTGATGAAGGATATTGCCAACGCCATTGCAGCCAATCACCCGGAAGTGTACATGATTATGCTGCTTATCGACGAACGTCCTGAGGAAGTTACTGACATGGCGCGCAGCGTGAATGCCGAAGTCATTGCTTCGACCTTTGACGAGCCCGCCGAGCGCCACGTAAAGATTGCAGGTATTGTACTTGAAAAAGCTAAACGTTTAGTAGAATGTGGACACGATGTAGTGATTTTCCTTGACTCTATAACCCGTCTGGCACGTGCTTATAATACAGTATCGCCGGCATCGGGTAAAGTACTCTCGGGTGGTGTAGATGCCAACGCGTTGCACAAACCCAAACGCTTCTTCGGTGCTGCCCGTAACATTGAAAAGGGCGGTTCGCTGACCATCATCGCTACTGCCTTGATTGATACCGGCTCTAAAATGGACGAAGTAATCTTCGAAGAATTCAAGGGAACAGGTAACATGGAGTTACAGCTCGACCGCAACTTGTCTAACAAGCGCATCTTCCCAGCCGTGAATATCGTTGCCTCGAGTACACGCCGTGACGACCTGTTGCTTGACAAGCAAACACTGGATCGCATGTGGATTTTGCGTAAATACCTGTCGGATATGAATCCGATTGAAGCCATGGATTTCGTGAAAGACCGTCTGGAAAAGACACGCGATAATGACGAATTTTTAATGAGCATGAACAGCTAATACAAGTTATACAAGTATTCTTGTAGAAAATATCAACATTATTTAGATAAAAGGGTGGAGATTCCGTTGGAATTTTCACTCTTTTTGTTACATTTGCGAAAGATCGACAAGCAAGCCTCTAAAAAACAGTGAAAATATACACCTACATAATAGTGTGGATGATGGGATTGTGCATTTGCATCCCGGCTCATTCCCAGAAAAAAGATGATAACCATTTATCACAATTCAAGTTTCTTCTGGAAAACAACCTGTTGTTTTATGGAGAGAT
The DNA here is from genome assembly GCA_031554285.1 of Bacteroides sp. Classification (GTDB taxonomy): domain Bacteria; phylum Bacteroidota; class Bacteroidia; order Bacteroidales; family Bacteroidaceae; genus Bacteroides. The sequence continues at coordinate 3,850 of JAVBVL010000021.1, read as the reverse complement.
TAACAACGACTCTCTCATCACATGGGAGAAACAGCTCACCCGGAAACTGAAAGTTCAACAAGACCAGCCCCTCTATTTTAGTTTGAAATATATGGCTGCATTGGCTTATGGCATGCAGGGCGATGTAAATACGGCTGCCGAATATTCCAAACAAATGTTCGAAGAGGCCAAACAAATGAATTCAGGCATAGGTCGTATTATGGCTTACGCCACCATGGCCGACTCATATTATCACTCGCACATGTATGTGGAAGCCATTGAGTCGTATTACCAGGCCAACGAACTGGCGCACAACACTCTGCATGCCGAAACAGTTATGACCAATATACTACCCCGGCACATTGTCTCCCTGCTTCACGTAAACCGCATATCCGATGCCCGGAAGTACCTGCAGGAATTAGATCAATTATCCCATGAAGTACCGGCTTCCATGCTGAACTTCGTATTGCCGCTAACACATGCTATATACGAAATAAGAACAGACAGTCTGGAAGATGCGGAAGAATATCTGGCAGAAGCCGGAAGTGCAGTTGAAGAAAGCGGATTTGAGTACCACGCCATCCTTTTGCAACAGGCACGTGCCGTTTATTACGAAAAAAAAGGCGACTATGCACAGGCTTTGGATTTATACACCCAATTGGAAAAGGCAAGCAAAAATCAGTCGATTGTACGTGCTATCGATTATACCATAGCCCGTGCACACTTACTCACCTTGCTTGGCAACAGCCGTGAGGCCTGCCTCATTTATCAGGATGTGTACGCCAAACAAGACAGTCTCACGGCTCAAAGCTACGTGCGTCAAATGAATGAAACGCGCGTACGATATTACGTTGACCAGATTGAAATAGAAAACAGGGCCGAGCGTAACAACATTACCAAATGGAGCATCATTGCCGTATCTTTTATCCTCGTGGTTATTATCTTCTTTGCCCTCCGCATCAGTAAGCAGACCAAAAAACTGATTCAATCGAAGGAGTTATTAGAGAAAGCCAAGTCCAGCGCCGAGAGTGCCATTCGTACCAAAAGCATACTGCTCTCAAATATGAGCCACGAAATACGTACACCGCTCAATGCCTTGTCTGGCTTCTCCACCATTCTCACCGAAGAAAACATTGACGATGAAACCCGCCGCCAATGCAACGATATTATCCTGCAGAACTCCGAGTTGTTGCTTAAACTGATTAACGACGTTATCGACATGTCGAACCTGGAACTGGGCATGCTTGAATTTACCCTGAAACGGGTAGATGCCATCAGCATATGCCGCAACGTAATTGATACGGTTGAGCGGGTAAAGCAAACTCAGGCAGCCATTCTTTTCCATACGGATTTGGAGTCGTTGGAGTTATACACGGACGATTTGCGCCTACAGCAGGTATTGATAAACATCCTGATTAACGCCACCAAGTTTACCCCGTCGGGAAGCATTACGCTGGAAATATCCAAGCAATCGGAACAAGTGGCATTGTTTACCGTAACAGATACCGGTAGCGGTATCCCGCTAAGCAAACAGGGGCAGATATTCAACCGGTTCGAAAAACTGAACGAAGGAGCACAAGGCACAGGCCTGGGGCTCTCTATCAGTCAGCTGATTATTGAACGCCTGGGCGGAGAAATATGGATTGACGCCGAATATACCGGTGGTGCCCGTTTCCGGTTTACCCACCCCATTGAAGGTACCGAACAAGGAAAGGAGGAAGAAGCATGAAACGCATCGTTATATACTGCATCCTGGCACTGACAACTCTTGCCGCAGCAGCCCGCCCGGTAAAGGATAGCCTGCTGAGAGCGCTGCATACCCAACCACATGACAGCACCCGGTTAATGACGCTCCATGCCCTGGCACGGCTCGACCAGAACACCCCGACTTTTATTTATTACGAAGACTTATTACTCAAAGAAGCCACTGCGCAGAAGAATATTAAATACCAGTGCATTGCCATGCACAACCACGTGATTTATTACTTCAACCATGCCGATAAAAAGCGGGTACAACAGTGGGTAGGCCGGTTAAGCCGTATAGCCCCCCAGCACGGCTTTTACGACTTGTACTTTGATGCCAAACGTTGGTTGATAGAGCTGCACTTTCAAAACGAGGAGGTAGAGTTAGGGTTACACGAAGCACAAAAGATGGCTGCCGAGGCACAACAGGTAAACAATGATCACGGACTCATTGCTGCGGACATCTGCCTGCTCAGCGGATACATTATCACGCTCCAGAACGAAAAGGCGTTGAAAGTAGCCCAAGAAGCCCATGCCCTGATTTCGCCCAACGATCCGCCCTTGAACCGGATCAATAACCTGATGCGTATTATGGTTATTTACTCGTACCTACAATACGATGAGGGGGTACTAAATGCCATCAATGAGCTGAAACTGGCGTACAATCAGATAGACCCCGCCATTCAGAGTGCTTACACCAATATTTTGATGAGCATCGAATCTAACTACGTTGTTTATTACACCCGTTGCAACCAACTGGAGCAGGCTCGTGAGCACTTAGCATTAATGGAGGCGTACAACCGGCCTTTTTATTACACCTCAGCTAAGGTCGACCGCCTCAATGCTTATGCCGAATACTACCGCCAGAACAAGGAATACGACAAGGCACTGGCTGCCCGTGACTCCATTATAATACTCGCACAAAATTATCCCGGCGAGATAATTATACAGAACAAGAAACGGGCTGATATCTTGATTGATGCCGGACGTATGGAAGATGCGCTACCCTTGTATCAACGTGCCATTCTGCAAAACGACTCTATCAACCGTTCCATATCGCAAAAGCAGATGGACCAGATTCAGAGCATTTACAACGTAGATAAATTATTATTAGAGAAGGAAGAACTCAAAGGAACAATCTATATCATTGCCCTTATCATTGCAGGCATATTACTGACATTGTCGGGTATATCCACAGTGCATTCACAGCGTACCAAAACACAATTAAAACTCGCTGAAAAGGAGATTCGCGAAGCAACCCTCATTACTGAAGAAACCAATGAAGTGAAGAATCGTTTCCTCTCCAACCTGAGTTATAACATCCGTATCCCGCTCAACAATGTAGTGGGTTTCTCGCAACTGATTGCTGCCGACCCCAATATTGAAGGAGCCGCCCTTAAAGACTATTCCAAGATTATTCAGAAGAACTCCAACGAGCTGATACAGATGGTGAACGATGTGCTCGACTTGTCGCGCCTGGAGGCCAGGATGATGCGTTTCAACCTCACCGATTACGACATTGTTAGTCTGTGCAACGACTCCATCGGACAAATTCGCATACACGAATCGCCCATAAACACCACCCTGCAAACCACATTAGAAAGCGGACAGGTATCAACAGACATCAGCCGCATCAGCCAGGTACTCGTAAGCCTGCTCACCTACCCTGTGTTGTGCGACACCCCACGTAAAACCCTGATTAACTTAACGGAGCAGAAGGGTATGTATACGGTAGCTGTGCACAACACCCCGATGGCCGACTCGGAGTTTGCCACACAGGCAGTAGCCATCCGCCACGAAATAAACCGGCTTATTGTAGAACATTTTGGTGGTACATACAAAGTAAAAGCAGATAGTGCAGAAGGACCTACGGTAATTTTCACCATCCCTGCTGCCGAAACTCCCAAAATGAATGAGTAAAAGCATAGAAATCCCGGAGATTTTTGTACTTTTGCGACTTTAAAAGAAAAAGAGACATGTTTGATAATTTAAGCGAGAGACTGGATAGGTCTTTTAAAATTCTGAAAGGTGAAGGTAAAATCACCGAAATCAACGTAGCAGAGACTCTGAAAGATGTGCGTAAAGCCCTGCTTGACGCCGACGTAAACTATAAAGTAGCCAAGACTTT
>JAVBVL010000075.1:0-23795 GCA_031554285.1 Bacteroides sp. | reverse complement strand
GCAGCGTTGCAAGGAATTATCAACACATTGGAGAAGCAGGGGTGTTACACGGCTGGAGACCTAATCGGCAAGTTCCGTCGCAAGAAAGACGAAAGCTACCTGATGGGCTACGTTGAAGCGCTTGCTTCCAACCTGCAAAAGTGTGAACAATACCGGCTTGCCAGAGCCTATCACACCGTATCCAAAGCCCTGGTGAAGTTTAACAAAGTGTCAGACATTCCCTTGAGTCACATCAATGTCACGTTGATAAGGTCCTTTGAGAAGGATATGATGAAACGTGGCTTGAAGCCCAACACAATATCCTATTATATGCGTAACCTGCAGGCTATTTACAACAAGGCCGTAGCAGCCCGGCGTATACCCGCTACAGCTATCAGCCCCTTTACGGGAGTCAATACGAAAGTTCACCCTTCAATCAAACGCGCGCTGACTGCCGAAGAAACCACGCAACTGTACAAGATTGACTTCGACAGCCTGTTGGCGCAATGCCCTAAAGGCTTCCCTGCCCACGAACATATTGAAGACCTCCGCCTTTCTCACAGCCTGTTCATGTTCTGCTTCTTTGCACAGGGTATGTCCTTTATAGATATGGTATACTTGCGGAAAGAAAACATCAGGGACGGGATATGCACCTACTACCGCCGCAAAACGCGGCAACAAGTCGAAATCAAGCTGAATGAGGGAATGAACGAGGTTATCAAGACGTTTGCTCCCCGGGTAAAGAACTCGCCTTACCTGTTTCCTTTCATCATGGGCGACGGTGAAGCTGCGCGCCGTCAATATGAAACGGCGCTTCGCGTCCAGAACCGGCGGTTGAAGGAGCTTGCAAAGCTGGCCGGCGTTGCAGACAAGCCGCTCTCCACGCACGTTGCCCGGCACTCGTTTGCCACGCTTGTCCGTGGCAGCGGGATGCCTGCGGGTGTTATTTCCGAAATGCTGGGCCACTCTACCGAACGCATGACACATAACTACTTTGCCTCCTTTGACCAGAGTTATTCTGAACAGGCGTATCACATTATTAAAAGTTTGCTCCACTCCACCGGAAACTGCATGAATACTTATCCTGCAAAAGAACCCCGGTAAGAACAGCCTTTTATTGTTGCGTGCGTTTAAATTAAGCCTGACATGGGGATAGTTATAATCAGAAATAAGTGTTTACCGCAAACTCAATTTGTTCCATGAAAGTCTTCTTGAACGATTTCGTCTATGGTAGTCATATTAAAAGCTTTTCGGCTCAAATATACATAAAAAACAACTAAATACGGCTCATTATGAGCCGAAAAATGCTTGTTTATGTCTTGTCCTGAGCCGAAAGGCATTTGAATAAATACTATTGATTTTATTCTTCCTCCCCCTTCATAACCTTCCTGCTACTCCTAAACACCGTATTCATGGGGCTTACCGTATGCAGGGCAACCCCTTCATACGGTATTCAGCCCCCTTCATTGTAAATATCAGAACCTCACCACCTTATAAACATTGCCATACGTGGTGTGTTTACGTTCGATGCCCACAGCAACCAACGCTTGCGCCAACGCATTGGGATTGGAACCCCGCATGGCTGCCGGATTGTGCTTCTTTAGTTTCTTGAAAATATCCGCAGCGGAGAGTAATTGGAATTGTTCATCCGTACCTTGCGGGCGACGGTAATATCCGCGCAATACTTCTTCCATCGGACTTTGACGATAAAACGCGCCGTTATGGAACTGTAATTCCCGCTCTTCTTCTTTGTTGAACCAATACCGTGCGCCGTCAAGCAATTCCGCTTTTAACTGGGCAAAAACCTGCTCGTACTCCAAATGGGTGCAATCAATTTTGTGTTCTACCTCTACGCACAGAAATCGGCGGCTGCCGGTAGGGTCGGTGAGTAAATCCTTGCGATTGGAAGTACCGATGAACGATGCCATGCGGGGCATTGTGCGGAAGTTCCGCGCGTATGCTTTCCGCAGGTTTACCGTTGACATCTGCATCAGGTTCTTCAGCAACGGCATGGAAGTGGCGGAGTATTTGTCGAACTCGTCGAGATTCAGCAACCCCATTTCTACCAACAGGCGGTCGGCTTGCCCTTGTGTGCCCAGTTTTACATCGTCTTTATAATAGCGCAACAAAGCGGGAGGCATCAGCGATTTGCAAAAGGTGGATTTTAACCGGCCTTGTTCGCTACTTACCAAAATGGGTGCCACGCTGTTGGCGTGCAGTCCCGTGAGCCCCATCCATTGGGCTGCCATGCCGAGCATCCAGGTATGAAAACCGTTTGTCCATACCGCATTGGCTGATACCCGGTGTGCCAACGGGATGAGCCTGTCCACACCATCCCATGCGGGCAGATTGTCCATGTACTCGCGGAATGGTTGGTACGATTCAATGCGGTCGGAGTAGATAAAACGAGTTAAATCCCTGTCCCAACACGGAATACCCTTGGCAATGGCATCCATACAGATGGAGTTCAGTGTTCGCTGGGTAACGGGTTGAAAAGCCGAACGGCTTCCGGCAGGGCGAAGTTCCGTTTCGTCCGTGAGCTCGTTGTACCTGAAATGGTACCGGTCTCTCAGATACGATTCCAACTCGACCGTAACTTTCGGCGCAGCTTCCTTCTTGTAGACTTTGTTTGAATGGTTTGGTTGACTAACTCTTAGGAAAAAAGCTCTTAATAAGCTTACTAATTCAATGATTCTTTTCATGCTATATTATTTATTTAATGGTTTGAATGATGCAAATATATAGTATGGAGAAGGCGGTTTGCAAAATAAAGGAAGAGGGATTTTACTATATGTTTAGTTGGCGAATTCCTACCTTTTTTTCTTGTAAAATTCAGCAGGTTATTGTATCTTTGTTTCTACGTTTTTGCTATTCCACGGCTGTGGAATAGCCTTTCCATATCCGTGGAATAGCCCTTCCACAGCTGTGGAATAGCTGTTCCATAGTTGTGGAATAGCAAAAACCTAACAAGTGTATACCTTAAAGTTACTAAACTACAAACAAAAACAACTTAGTATGTCAATTACTTATGACTTGTACCGGACACCTATGCCGGAAGATGAAAAGAACAAAGTACGTTACCATGCACGCCCCGTAAACAACGGGTCTTTGGAAACTCACGAGATTGCCGAGAAGATTAGTGAACGATGCAGTTTAACGCCTACGGATGTTACCGCAGTGCTGCATGCCTTGAGTGATGTGGTGGGAGAGGCGTTGAATGACGGCCGGCGGGTGCACCTGGAACGATTGGGTTACTTTCATATTTCACTGTCCTGTGAAAAATTACGCGACCTTAAAGAAAAGCGTGTTCCCAAAGTTCGTTTGAAATCAATCACTTTCCGAGCCGATAAATTGTTTCGCCGGGAGGTGGTGAGTATGCCCGTCGTGCTGAAACGTTCCAGATGCAAGGAACATTCGCAGGAAATCTCGAATATTGAAATTGATGCGCTGCTTACCGATTACTTTGCCCGTCACAACCGCATTACCCGTAATGAGTTTGCCGGCTTGTGTGGATTGAAGCCAACTACGGCTTACCGGCATGTAAAACGATTGCTGGACGAAAAGAAGCTAAAGAATATCGGATACTCCACCCATCCCATCTACGTACCCGTACCGGGCAACTACCGCATATCGGTGGATAGGCCAAAAACGAAAAATGAAGGCCGCTGAATAGCAGATGAAGGGGCATGACTTCATCTGTAATGCCGATGAATAAAGGGGTACGGAGCCCCCGAAGGTTATGAAGGTGCCAAAACTATCTGTATTGTTACTTACAGTTAAGGCACAATTTTGGAGGAAATATTAATTAATTATATCTATTTATGACGTCAGTAAACATTGTATTGCGATCTTCTATCAAGCGAGGCCACCACCCGGGGAATTTATTTCTTCGGGTAATACACGACCGCAAAGTAAAAACCGCCGCCACCGGCTACCGCCTCTTTGCCGAGGAATGGGATGCCGGCCAGCAACGAATCATTTATCCTGAAAACGACCCGCAACGGAAGGCTTACCTGAATGATGTGGGCGAAAAGATTAGTATTACGCATACAGTGTTGCAAGGAATTGTCAATACACTGGATAGGCGAGGATGTTACACGGCTGAGGACGTAATTGACAAGTATCAGTTCAGAAAAGGCCAAAGCTACCTGCTGGGATACGTTGAAGCGCTTGCTTCCGACTTACGGAAAAACGAACAATACCGGCTTGCCAGAGCTTATCAAACCGTATCCAGAGGGTTGGTAAAGTTTAACAAAATACCGGATATTCCCTTGAGTCACATCAATGCCACGATGATACGGGCCTTTGAAACGGATATGATGAACCGGGGGCTGAAACCCAATACGATATCCTATTACATGCGTAACCTGCAGGCTATCTACAACAAGGCCGTCGCCGCCCGCCGCCTGCCTACCCCGGTTGTCAGTCCCTTTGCCGGTGTAAACACGAGAGTACACCCTTCGGCCAAACGCGCCCTGACGGCCGAAGATACCACACAACTGTATAAAATAGACTTCGACCTCCTGCTGAAACAACACCCAAAAGGAGTCCTTGAACGGGAACGTATTGAAAACCTCCGCCTTTCCCACCGCCTGTTCATGTTCTGTTTTTTTGCACAAGGTATGTCTTTCATAGATATGGCATACTTGCGTAAAGAGAATATCCGTGACGGGGTATGCACCTACTACCGCCGCAAAACCCGGCAACAAGTGGAAGTAAAACTGAATGACGGGATGAAAGAGGTCATCAACGCCTTTGCTTCCCAGGTAAAGGATTCGCCTTACCTGTTTCCTTTCATCAGGGGCGAGGGAGAAGCTGCCCGCCGCCAATACGAAACTGCTTTGCGTACACAAAACCGCCGATTGAAGGAACTGGCAAAGCTTGCAGGAATTACAGACAAGACACTCTCCACACACGTGGCCCGGCATTCGTTTGCCACCCTTGTCCGGGGTGGGGGGATGCCTGCGGGGGTAATCTCCGAAATGCTGGGTCACTCTACCGAACGCATGACGCATAACTACTTTGCCTCCTTTGACCAGGCCTATTCGGAACAGGCATACCACATTATTAAAGGTTTGCTCCAATCCGCCGGAAGCCGCCTGAATACTTACGCAAAAAGATACCTGTAAAACCTTTTACTGTTGCAAGCGCCGCGTTGTTTAAATAGGGCAGACGGCGTGGCATAGTAAAAAAAGAGCGGATTCCCTTGTGTTTTTAAGAAATTTTGATACCTTTGTAAAGTTGAGCACATCTTTATCCTATCTGACACTATGTAGTGCCGGACACTGTAAAGTTTAACTTCTTTTTCTTTTAATTCACTTTGCAAAGATGAGGTGTTTTTTTAGAACAACAGTTATAAATTCTATCCCTTTGGCTATGAATTTATTCCGGCCCTTTATTTTTGTTCCGAATTTGTTCGCCGGTTTTGCCAAAAGCTGCTTTACAGTAGTTCGTAAAATTCCCGGATGAAGTAATTCCATACTCCATCGCAATCTGTTTGAGGGGTTTGTCGGTCATGCAGATTTCGTCATAAATCACCCGCTCCTTTTTCGCTTTCATCCATTCGTAGGGAGGTTGATCGAATACCTTCTTGAACCGGGTGCTAAACTGCTTTACGGTCAGATGCAAAGCCGCTGCCATTTCCTGGACGGTTTGGTATTTGAGGTGGTTCACCCGTACAAACTCGGCAAATTTGTTGTCGGGGTTTAAAATGGCATAAAAGAACTGGCAGAGTTGCTCATTGGGGTAATATATCCGGATCAGGATCATCAATTCTTTGATTTTGACCTCGAAGAAGTGTTTGCACAACAGTCCGCTCGAGCAGGTGGCTACCAGCCCGTTGGCAAAGTTCCACAGGTGGTTGTTGATATCCAATGTACCCAGGTTCTCCGGATTCCCTGTGTGCTGCTCTATACGTTTGTACAACTTCTCTACACTGAAACTTTGGCACAGGCGCATCTCGTGCATGCGCACCACCAGTACCAAGCTGTTGTCGACGGCTCTGTAGAACAGCCTGTCACCGACAGGTAAAAACATTAACTGCCCCTTGCCTATTTCACCCCCTGTATGGTCGCGGAATGTAAAGCTTAGTTTTCCCTCCAGAATGAAAATTATTTCATTCTGCAACAATAAAATTTCGCCTGTTTCCATGTGGTCAACACGGAGAATTTCGACCAATGTTCTTTCTACCTCGTTGCAATAATAGCATGCGAAGTGTTCTTTCATATCGTGTGTCATAATGTACTCATATTTAAAGGTTTAATTGGGCGTTTAACGAATGTTTTACAAATGTTTCACAAATTTGCCGTCAGTGAAACCTTTGCAACACCTGCTAGGGCTATTTCTACGCAGCTTTTATCCTCTTTTCTTTACATATACATACTATCATTGTTTAGCGAATGTTTTACGAAGTGTTTTTTAACCAGTTTTTTTCAATTATATATTACTGTATATCATATAATTAAAAATTTGAAGAACTGTTAACCGTCACTACATAGTGTCAGATGGTAAAACAAAGCAAAACTGAATACATGAAAAGAAGTTTATTGCTAATAGCTGCCACAGCTATCGGTCACCTGTGCTGGTCGCAGGAATCACAATTAGTTAAGGAACGGGAGGAGTTTACTCTTCCCACTTGGGGAATCAAGACAAACCTCCTCTATGATGCTACCACCACCTTTAATTTAGGTGTGGAGTTTAAAACGGGTGCCAAAACGTCTTTAGATATTTCGGGCAACTACAATCCCTGGACTTTCTCTGACAACAGGAAGTGGAAGCACGTACTTGTTCAGCCCGAATTCCGTCTGTGGACCCGCGAAACTTTCCGTGGTCACTTCTTCGGATTACATGCGCATTATGCATATTATAATGTAAGCAGACTCCCCGGTTCCGTTTTCAGTGACTACATGACTACCCACCGTTTTGACGGTTGGCTGGCCGGTGCAGGTATCGGCTACGGCTATCGTTGGAATTTTAACCGTCACTTGGCGATGGAAGCCGAAATCGGTGTGGGATACGCCTATCTGGATTATGACAAATACCCCTGCGATCACTGCGGGGAAAAGATAAGCGGTGAAACAAAACACTACGTTGGCCCCACCAAGGCTGCCATCTCCTTAATATATAGTTTCGGCGCGAAGAAAAAGCCAGAACAAAGCCCCGAGCCTGTGTATATCCCGCCCGTAGTGGCCAAGACACCGGTAAAACCCTACGAACCGCAGTTCGCCGTGAGTTTCGTCATGCCCGAAGCAAATGCGCCGAAGCAAGGCAGCGAAGTGGACAAGGGGGGCAAGGCGTATCTGAATTTTGCAGCCGGCAAATCGAACATCGTTCCCTCGTACAAGAATAATGCGAAAGAACTTGGTAAGATAGATGCCCTGATCCGTGAAGTACAGGGCGCCCCGAATACCACAATCACCGGCATCACCATCAGGGGCTACGCTTCCCCCGAAGGTACAAACCAATCGAACCAGTTGCTTTCAGAACGCCGTGCGAACGCCTTGAAAGAGCATTTCCATACCCTGTATGGCTTCCCTTACAGTTCGTTCCACGTGGAAGGCTGTGGCGAAGATTGGGATACGCTCGAACAATTAGTCAAAGAATCGGGCATGGGCGATACCTACCTTGTTCTGGAAATCATCCGCTCGACCGATAGTTTCGACGCCCGTGAGAAAAAGCTGATGAACCTGTCCGGCGGGGTCCCTTACCGCCAAATAAAAGCCGACCTGTTCACGCAGTTACGCCGTTCAGAATACGAACTACATTATACCGTGCCGCCGTTCGATACAGGGAAAGGAAAAGAAGTGTTTAAAACCAGTCCCGGCACCCTGTCTCTAAATGAATTATTTCTTATTGCAAACACCTATGAGCCGGGTAGCAATTCCTTTAACGAAGTACTCGAAACGGCGGCACGTATATTTCCCAATGATGACGAAGCGAACCTTGATGCCGCTGCCGCCGCCTTAAAGCGCAAGGATATGGTTTCGGCAGCCTACTACCTGCAACGTGTAAAAGAGCACACGCCCGCCTATTGGAACAATGCCGGCATACTTGCCTATATGCAGGATGACCTGGCAAAGGCTTCCAACTGTTTCGAACGTTCAAAATCGGGTGGTAACACCGATGCCGTCCGCAATGCGGCCGAACTGGTGAAATCAGCCAAGTAAATAACCAAACCCCCTTATTATTAATTTTTTATATTTTTAAACATGAAAGTAAATTTTTTCTCTATGCTCGCAGTGGCAGCCCTTATGACGGGCGTAACAAGCTGTAACAACGACGATTTAGTGGATAACGGCACTCCGGATGGCGGAAAGCCTACCTACCTGGAACTCAATGTTTCGTTTGCGAATCCGGGTACGTATGCCACAGCCGATGACAATGCCACCGTCACCGAATCGGAAGTGAAAACAGTATCGGTATTTATCTTCAGCAACCAACAACTGGTATCGAAGAGCAGCCTGACAGGTGCAGACTTTACCCAATCGTCCAACGGTCAGAAAGATGTGTACACGGCTTCCAGGAAAGTGGCCACCACTACCGGTGTGAAATCTATCTATGTGGGTGTGAACCTCCCTGCTTCCTTTGATTTGGAGTTGGGTGCAACCCTTGCCCAACTGAAAGAAGGTGTAGTAACCGCTTCGGTTGTCGACATAACCAACGCTACCACCGGTTTCTCTATGTTTAGTTCAGAAGAAAAAACTGTGACATTGGTTGAAACAACCGATCCGGCTTACGCTTCTACTAATAAAATAACTGCACCGGTTGAACGTCTTTCGACAAAAGTAGCTGTACGCGCGGCTGCCGGACTTTCTTTGACTACGGGCGGTGGTACATTGTCTGACCTGCAATTCGCTATCCGTCAGTCAAACACCAAGATGTTCCGCTACAAATACGTGGACGGTATTAACGTGAAAGACCCTAACTGGGATACTTATGCAGCTACCGATTTTGAAAATTTCAGCGACTATGTGGCTATCAATGCTTCTACTATTACCGACAATAAGTTGCTTGCTGTCAAATATGCTGCTGAAAACACCTCTAAACTGCACCTGGAAAAAGAAACCACCTATGCTTCTATCAAAGCTACCTTTGTTCCCGGCAACTTTACGGATGCCACAGGCGCATTGGTTCCTTACACAGGTACAGCCAAAACATTCTGGATGGTATCCATCAACGGAGGTGTTAAGAATTACTTTGATGCGGAAGCCACAGCCGATGCTTACATGGCTTTGCCTGCCATCGCTGCCCAAAGCCCTGTAAAGAGCGCAGCTTATACCGACGGTACTTGCTACTACAACCTGTGGCTCAACCCCGCCGGTGGTTACAATGCTGTCCGTAACTCGTTCTATAAGGCTACTATTATGGAGGTCGTTGCTCCGGGTAACCCCAGCCCCGAACCGGTAGAGCCCGAAGAATCTATCGATAAGCCTACTGATATCCTGGTTGAATTCGAAATCCTGCCGTGGAATTTGGTTTCATGGGATGCTGTCTTGAGATAATTAACCCAGCCTTTTCTTAATGGGAATGGAAGCAGGGGAACAGAAAGTGATATCTCTGTTCCCTGCTCCAGTCCCTGTTATAATCAAATTTTCAATTTATAAGTAATACAATGAAGCTATCTACACCAATCTACCTGTTGGCAATACTATTGCTATTGCTCCCGTGGCTATTCACAAGCTGCATCAAAGAAGATGCCTCCGACTGCCCCACGGGGTTGAAAGTCTATTTTGAATACGACCTTGCTACATACGCTCGTACGGGTGTTAATCCTTCTGAGGTGGACAGGATAGACCTGTTTATATTCGACGACGGCGGTATATTCCGGGGCGTGTGGACGGACAAAATGCCGCAACTGGCTCCCGGTTATTACATGGAACTGCCCATGCCGCAAGCAGGTGGTTACCGGTTTATCGCCTGGGGCAATCTGCAGGGAAGCTATACTACTTCCCCCACCACTTTTGTAATTGGGCAAACCACCTTTTCCGAAGTTCTGTTGTGCCTGACTCACCTGTCGGGTGAAGTGTCCGGAGGGGTTCCCCCTCTGTTCCATGCAGATAAAACGGAATTGCTTTCCAATGCCCACGAACAAAAGGTGTACATGCCGCTGGTACAAGCCTACAATACCATTAACCTGACTACGGAAGGATTGAACCCGGACAGCGACACGTACCGGTTGTCGATTACCGACAACAATGGTAACTATAAATTCGACTATTCATTTGCTGACGACAGCAACTTTACATATTACACACCTTGCACCAAGGACAACAACGGGCAACTGCTGGCTACACTCAATATCCTGAAACTGGCCGCCGACCGCCATCCCGTATTTGAGATCTACAATGTAACACAGAGCCGCGCCCTGTATCGTGTCGATCTGGTTACCTTGCTGAATAAGATTGAGGGCGTTGACTACGGGAACGTACATACCTACGACATCCATCTCGAATTTACCGGAACGGAAGAAGTTGTTATTACCATCAACGGCTGGAAGGTTACCGAGGACGATGTGCGTCTCTAACTAAGTAATAACATTGAAAAATAAATAGATATGAGAACAATTCAAACAAAATTTTTCTGGGGACTGCTCTTGTCGGTTTTATCCCTGACTTCATGCATTTCCGACCGTTTCGACGACGAAACAGGCGGTGCTTCCGGCAAGGATGCCGTCCAGGTGAAATTTGCCTTGCAAATGCCTAACGGGAATGCCGCGGGCACGTATGCAATCACCGAGATTGACGAAAATGAAGTGACCACCATCGATGTGCTGGCATTCATTCCGGTAACCGCCAATGCCGAACATCCTTCGGGCTACGCCTTTGCCTATAAGGCACAGGTATCCGGCGCGAGCATTGTGAGCAAACCCGGTTACAGTAAAAACGAAGTGAAGGAGTTTACCGTAACCCTGCAGAAGAAGACGGAGACACAAAACTTCGTGCTCCTTGCCAATGTGCGCGACCAGGTGGATGCACTGGGCAATATTTCCGTGGGTGCCGATAAAGACGAACTGCTCAAACAGTTGGTATTTGCCAATGCCGGTAGTTGGAACGCCAACAACGGCAAGGCCGATAATGCCGCGGATAAAACGTTTCTGCCTTTCCCTATGTGGGGCGAGGTGAGCCGGGTTATCAACGACGCCACCACCCAGATTACTGATGGGAAGCTGCTGCGCGGCATTGCCCGTTTAGACGTGGTGCTGGGTGACAATGTACTGAGTGCCGCTAATTTCTACCTGGAAAAGCTGTACATCTATAACAGTAAGAACAAGGCGCGTATTGTACCCGATGCCGCCAATATCAGCAGTGGAAAAGCCACGGCAGCCACCCCTCCCACCGGTAGTATCAACAACGATACACCGTTGGTGTACGAAATACCCGAGGCTATGAAGAACGCTTTTGAACGTTCGGTTTACTTGTTCGAAGCCAAAGCTGTGGCACAGGATAAGTCTTCGGAGGCTACCTGTATCGTGATTGGCGGCCGGTTTGGTAGTGATACCCAAACCAGTTACTACCGGCTCGACTTTTTCCAGGCTGATAATAAAACCTATAAGGATGTGCTGCGTAACCATCACTACCGTGTCAATATCACGAAAGTGGATGGGCGTGGAGAAGGGAGCCCCGAAGAAGCATTCAACTCCAAAGCCTCGAACATGGAGGCACAGGTAATTGAGTGGAACGATGGTGATTTTGGAACCGTGACTTTCGACGGGCAGCATTACCTCTCCGTTTCACCCGCGATCGAATTCGACTTCCCCCGGGCGGGCGGTACACAACCGGTATATCTCAAGACCGATGTCCCGGAGGGTTGGCAGATCACGAAAATCACCGAAGCTGATGGTACGACCACCAATACGGGTTGGTTGACCACGGATAAAACCACCGGTTCATTCTATGGTATGGGCGAGGTAAAAGTAGCTGTAAATATCTCTGTCACAGAGAATACTTCAAACGCTAATCGAGTGGGTTATATCTATGTGCAGGCGGGGCGGTTGGAAACTCGGCTTACGGTTAGACAAGGTATTACCAACCCGGCAAGCCTGGATATAACCTCGGGAGGTAGCTCTATTACCGAGCTTGTCTTTACCGATTTGGATTTAGGCCCTAAGACGCTCGATGTGTCATGGTTCCCGCAGGATGCCGATTTGCAGATAACCAACTCCAGTATTGCCGGTTATAATGTATTCCCGACATCCTCGGGTATTCCATCCACTGGAATCGTGGCTGGTGGCAATGGTGGTACCGGACAAATATCTTACGCGATTACTGCTACCGCGCTTACTGCGGCAGAAATAGCTGCCAATCCATTTATTGAAAAAGTATCGAAACTTTCATTCCTCGTGACCAATGGTTTTGAGGATGCCTATAAATCGGTTCTTATCCGCCATGGAAATTATGCACTGACACATGATTTGAATACCGGTGGATACTTATTAGATAACTCGAAGACTCACACTATCACAATTAAGAGTAATTCTTCATGGAAGGTTGCTTCGATAACGGGTGCTATAGAGATTCTTGATACTCCCACCGATGAACTCTTGTCTCAGCATGGTGGGAATAACACCACGACTGGTGATGCGCTGACATTTAAACTGATTACTGATGATAGCAACAGCTCCCACAGTGGCAAATCAATTACGATAACCCTTACTGACCCTACGGGAAAAGTTCCCGATACGATTTTGGTAGTTAAAGGTGTGTCTTGCGGTACAAACGGTACTGCCGTTTTGAGGCGGATTGGTAATAACGATTACCTGACTCATCTATATGGCACAGGTGACAATCAACGTTGTTGGATGGTACAGAATTCAATGGAAGGAACAGCTAACTCAATAGCTTACGGAAGAGATGGAAACGGAAATACTTTTGGGGTAATAAATAGTGGTTCTCAGTTTGATGGTCAAACTAATGGTTACTATTACGGCAGTTCACTAGCTGTTTCAGCTTGTCCTGTTGGTTGGCATCTTCCGACATCAGCTGAAGTTAACACTTTAGTTTCTGAGGTCAATGTTTCACGTAATACTAACCCTGTCAGTAAATGGTGGTGTGGGGTGCAAGGTGTGTCCAATAGTGCTTTCGCCGGTTATAGTTATTATTCCACTTACTGGCATCGATGGAAAGATTTTACTGTCTTCGGTGACTGGTGGTATGATACAGGCACCAAATATATGAGTGGCAATAGCAACAGTGACCTGATTGCACCCTCCAATAATATCAACGGTACAAACCTTCTTTTGAGTGTGCGTTGCGTTCAGGATCAATAATTTTAATCCTCGTCCCCAATTGAAGAATCTATGGTTAAAAGGAATATGAATAGGCACCTGCTTTTCCTGATGGCATTGCTGCCAGTTGTTTTAACATCATGTTATTGGAATGCTTCCGTTCCTAACGAGCCATTCAGTGAACAACTCGCACAACTGGAAAAGACATCCGGGGAGCCAACCACCGTTACCGAAGCCTACCGGCTAATTGACAGTGTAGCGGTGGCCTCGCCCGACTCCTTGCCGGCAATGGTACGCGCTTTCTGCCGCACACTCATGGCGCAACAACGCAGTACCGAAGCTGCCTCCATTGCCGCCTACCTGTGGGGTGTGGATGCCACGGAGAATCCGGAGATTGCTGCACGCTTGTTGACCTCCACTCTCTTGCCCGGAACGCAAGCCCCCGCTATCAGGGGGCTTGCCCCGGCAGGGAAGCAGTTTGCCTATACAATTCTTCTCTTCCACGAAAGTGCCTGCCGTACTTGCCAGAAGCTGATTGGGGAGATTGTGCAGAAGTACCCGCTCCTGTGTGATTTGAATGTATGTGTGGTAAGTGTGTCGACCGATAAGGACGAAAAAATTTGGGCGGAGTATGCCACTACGCTTCCCTGGCCCGATAAACTGTGCGACTACCAGGGCTTTTACAGTCCCAACCTGGAAGTCTGGGGCGTAGCCGCCACGCCAACAATGTTCCTTGTGGACGGACAAGGCAGGGTAGTCAATCAGTATGGTACTCTGGAGAAAATATGGGAGTTGATACTTAAACCTTAACAAACCCCTTCAACTGTAGAATGAAAAGAGAACTGCCATATCTCTCAAGAGTGAAGCGAGCACTCCGCCTTTGGGCGGGGATGCTCGCTTTATGCCTATGTTTGTGGGCTTGTATATCCGACGATTATGTGCCTGAAACAGCTATTACCCGTTCCGTGCTGTTTTATATGGGTGGAGATAACAACCTTTCGGGGGAAGTAACTGCCAAAATAGAACAGATTAAGACCGCGCCGGTACCCAAGGATTGCCGGGTGGTAATATACAAGGATGTGCGGGGCGAGCAGCCGCAACTGCTGGAACTGGCAAGTATAAACAACACGTTGGAAATAAAGGTGATACGTGAATATCCCGAAACCAATTCGGCCTCGGCAGAAACCTTTGGAGCGGTACTGCAGGACATTCGCCAACGCTACCCGTGCCGGTTCTACGGACTGGTACTGTTTTCCCATGCTTCGGGTTGGCTCCCGGAAGGAGCGTATAACAACCCGGCCTCCCGTTCGGCACCCGGTGTGCGTTCGGTCATTATCGATGGCACCTCCGAAATGGAACTGCCTGCTTTTGCCGCTGCCATTCCCGACGGGATGTTCGGCTACATCGTTTTTGAAGCCTGCCACATGGCGGGGATAGAAGTAGCATGGGAATTGAAAGACAAGGCAGACTATATCGTGGCTTCGTCGGCAGAAATCGTTTCGCCCGGTTTCTCTCCCTGTTACAAAGATGCCCTGCCGGAATTATATAGGGACGATTTGCCCGGCTTCTGCCGCCAGGTGGAGAGTGATTACCTTACCCGCGCGGGCGACTATGGGTCGCTTACATTAAGCATCATTGACACGTATCAACTGGAACAACTTCCGGGCGTGCTGCAGGGGGTGGGATTGCCTTCAACAGACGAAAATGTCCAGTCTTTCGACCGCAACGGAGGTAACCTGTTTTTCGACTTTGGGGAGTGCTATTCGCACCTGCTGCCGGCCAAACAGGCTGAATCCCTGCAGGATGCTTTAGGCGGGTGTGTTGTTTGGAAAACGTCCACTGCGGAGTTTATGCCCACTTACGGCGGTTTTAAGATAAAAAGCCATAGCGGCCTTACCACCTATATTCCCCAACCCGCCTATACCCGGTTGAACGAAGCATACAAGCAATTGAAATGGTATAAGGAGGTATTGGCTTTCCTGGAAGAAAAGTAAAAACCAATTAAAATATCCTGATATGAATGTAAAGAAGATACTGATATGTATTTTGGCCCTTGTCCTATTGTGTGGAGTGTTTATGCTGCTTTTTGTGCACGTTTCTTTACAAAGTAGGGCATCTTCGGCTCAAACGGAGCAGGCGGTATGGCCCCAGGAAGGAATACAACCGTTCCGGTTGCCCGTTATTCCCGATAATCTGACCCTCCCCGAACAACGGGCCAACTACCTGGCACTCCATTATTGGGATTATTACGACTTTACGGACACCACCTGCATAAGCAGACCGCAAGAGACGGAACAGATCCTGTCTGATTACATTCATGTTCTTCCCCATACCGGTGAACAAACGGCACAGGTTTCGGTGGCTAAACTCTTATCCTATGCCGAAAAAAGGCAAAGCATGTTTCTGTTTGTCGCGAATTTACTGGAAAAATACCTGTATGATCCCAATTCTCCTTTTCGTAATGAAGAATACTACCTGGGTGCATTACAGTATATTGAAGCCTCGCCTGCTTTGGATAAGCTACAGAAAGCACGTTTCGCCTATCAGTTGCAATCGGTTTTGAAAAACCGGAAAGGTACCAAAGCCGTCGATTTTACCTATACGCTCGCCGACGGGAAACGCAGTAGGATGTATAACCTGAAACCCGCTTATGTGTTGTTGTACTTCAATAATCCCGGTTGCCGTACCTGTGAAGAAGTGCAGGCTGCCCTGGAAGCCTCGATGGTGGTATCGTCTGCTCTCAAGTACAACCGGTTAAAAATTCTGGCTGTTTATCCGGATGACGACCTGAGGGAATGGGAATCCAATAGAACCCGTATGCCTACCGGGTGGATTAACGGATATGATGCCACCCAATCCATCAAGGAAAAGGAACTCTACAATTTGCGGGCCATACCCTCCTTGTACCTGTTGGACAAGGATAAAACCGTCCTTGTGAAAGACGGTACGGTGGAACAGGTAGAAGCTCTACTGGAAAGAGAATAGGAAAACGAAAATGAACGAAAACTAAAGAACAGATGGCAGTAACTGTATATTCATTTTTGAAGATCCGCCGGCCGGTGGAAAAAAGTTATGAGAAAGTGATTGTTTCGTATATCCGCAGCAGTCGATGCGGTGATTCAACGAAAAGCAAGGTAAAGATAATTGCTTCCGAGGCGAGAAGCTGCACAGTGGGCGATTGTATTCGCATCATGATGTTTGACGGTAAAGAAGAACAGGCATGGGCCATTGCCTATGAACAAAAGAACTTACAACACTGGAAAAGGTTGCTGGAAAGTTGCCATATTTATAAGGGAATGGATGCCGATTGGGTGCAGGAAGAATACCGGCAACAGGTTGAGCGTTGCCTCAAACTGTCCCGGAGCACGTACCCGGAGAAAGCAATTGAGTATTATGAGGGCTGGAACCGGAAAGAGGTACTGTCTGTCTATGTGGTTTGCAACTATGAGGTTTATCTGGCGGAAGAGGATAGATACCAGATGCGAACGGAGACATTTATACTGACACCTGACGGGAAAACTGTTATGGGAACAGAACCTCATGGGAGATTAGGACTGACATGGAGATAAATGTTTTAGTTAATTGGTAGAACTAAATTCTTCTGTCAGGAATACAGCAGAAACCCCGCCAGTCCGCATCCCAGAATCATCAGGATAGGATTCACCTTATACTTACGTGTACCTACAAAAGCTACGGCAAACAGCACCAGGCTGCAAACAAAGGTGTACGTATCGGTAGTGGGCGAACCGAAGTTCTCAGTATTCATAAGCACCAGTGCAGCGGCAGCCAACAGTCCCACAATAGCAGGGCGCAGTCCGCTAAAGATGGAAACCACCACCGGGTGCTTTTGGTATTTCAGGAAGAACTTGCTGATGGTGAGCATCAGTATGAAAGAGGGTAGTACCACGGCAAAGGTGGCAATGATGGAACCCCATACGTTGCCCGTTGCCGTGTAGCCTACGTAGGTGGCGGCGTTGATGCCGATAGGTCCGGGCGTCATCTGGCTAATGGCCACAATATCGGTAAACTCCTGGGTGTTTACCCAGGCGTGGCGGGTTACTACCTCGGCCTGAATCAGGGAGAGCATGGCATATCCGCCACCAAAGCCAAACAGACCTATCTTGAAGAATGAGTAGAATAACAACAGGTATATCATGGCTGGTTGGTTGAAGTGTTACTTTTATATTTTCCCCACAGGAAGCCGCCTAAACCCGCCCCGATGATAATCCAAACGGGCGAGAAGCCCAATAGCCAGATGAGCAGGGCCGATACCACGGGAATCCATATGTTGTACCGGTTTACTTTGGCCGACTTTGCCATGCTGAACGTAGGGGCGGCTATCAACGCCACCACTGCCGGACGTATGCCTTTGAAGATACGCTCTACGATGGCGTTATCTTTGAATTGGTGGAAGAACATGGCAATAGCCAGGATGATGAGGAACGAAGGAAGCACGGTGCCCAACGTGGTAACCAAACTGCCGCGGAAGCCGCGCAGCTTATACCCGATGAAGATGGCGATGTTAACCGCCAGTACGCCGGGGGCCGACTGGGAGATGGCAAGCAGGTCGACAAAATCTTCCTGCGAAATCCACTGTCGCCGCGTCACAATCTCGTTCTCGATAAGCGGTATCATGGCATAGCCTCCGCCAATGGTGAAAGCGCCTATCTTGAAGAAGATACCGAAAGATTCCAAATAAATGTTCATGTACTGAATAACGGATACACGTGTTTATTGTTCGGGTGTTGCTTCGTCGCCCTTGCCGTACTTGCTGGGGCTTACATTGTAATGCCGCTTAAATACTTCGCGGAAGTATTTGGCATCGCTGAAGCCGGTCATCTCGGCAATCTCAGTAACGTTGTACGTGCCTTCTTTGAGCAGTTGGGCAGCACGTTTCAGGCGGATGATGCGGATGTAATCGCCGGGAGCCTGGTCGGTAAGCGCCTTGAGCTTGTTATAGAAGCTGGTGCGGCTCATGTTGAGCAGGGTGCACAGTACGTCGACGTTAAAGGCGGGATTGTCCATGTTGTCTTCTACCTGCTTCTTGACGGAGGCAATAAACTTCCAGTCGATGTCTGAGTTGCAGTTCAGGCAATCGTCGTCGCCCTCCTCAACCAGTTCCAGGTTGGCATACTTGGAACGCAGCAGGGCACGGTTGGTGAGCAGGCTGGAGATGGAAGCCTTCATGATACCCAGGTTAAAGGGCTTCACGATGTACTCGTCGGCACCTATCTTGAGGCTTTCCATGATATTTTTCTCGTCGTTGATGGCGGTAAGCAGAATCACGGGGATGTGCGAGGTTTCAATGTCGCTCTTAATGGCCACACATAGTTCATCGCCCCGCATCTCGGGCATCATAATATCCGAGATGATGAGTTCCGGCTTAAAGTCTTTCACCACTTCCAGGGCTTCTTTTCCGTTGGCAAAGCTCTGTACGCTGTACTCCTCGGATAAGGTATGCTCCAGGTACTTGCGTAGTTCGTCATTGTCTTCAACCACCATGATGCGTTGCTGCTTGCCTTGCGGCTGCTTCATTACCGCATCGTACATATCGGGCACCGGTGCTTCGATTTTCTCATCGGATACCGTTTCCCTGTGCGACAGGGTGGCGGGTTGAGCCTTGTGCAACGCTTTCTTGTCTTTGTGCAACGTAATCTTAACGGACGAACCCTGATTTTCCACGCTATTGAACGATATTTTTCCGTTATGCAGGGAAATTAGTTTGCGTACCAGCATCAGCCCGATGCCGCTGCCTGTAACCTTCGAGTTAATGGCGTTGCTGGCACGGAAGTGTATCTTGAATATCTTCTTCTGTTCGCCGGCGGGAATACCGATGCCGGTATCTTTTACCTCGATGCTCCATTCGTTCGGACTCTCGTGGGCAATAACCTGCACCTCTCCGTTTTCGGGGGTATACTTCAGGGCATTGGAGATGAGGTTCTTCAGGATGGAGTCCATCTTCTCTTTATCGAACCAGGCATTGAGGTACGGGAAGTTGCTCACATAGGTAAACCGGATGCGCTTGGTCTCGGCATATTGCCGGAACGAATTCATGGTTTCCTGCATGTACGCGTTGAGTTCGTGCTCGGTAATATACAGTTCGCTTGAGTACACATCGGCCCGCTCAAAGTTAATAAGGTTGGTGGTGAGGTGCAGCAGGGCATTTACATTACGCATGGCGGTATGCATGTTGGCTACGCCGTTGCGGCTCAGGTTCTCGGTTTCCTGCAGCTCTTCGAGCGGGGCTTTGATAAGCGTAAGCGGCGTGCGTATATCGTGCGCGGTATTAATAAAGAAATCTATCTTATCGGCGGAAGCCTTTCGTTGTTTACGGAGCCAAACCAAACGGAACGCGTTGATTCCGATAAAAACGGCAAGGGCTATGTAAACCAGGATGGCCCAGATGGTAAGCCAAAACGGTTTGTCGATGATAATATCCATATCCCGTTCTTCCAGGATAATACGTTTGTCTTCCTTGGATACGGCACGTATGTGCAGCGTATATTTTCCGGAATTAATGTTGGTAAAGCGGATGGTACTTTCGTTGCCCGGCGCGCTCCACTCGTTGTAGAACCCTTCCAGTTTCCAGGAATAAAGAATGTTAGAGGGGTAATCGTAGTTGATAGACGATACTTTCAGGGAGAAGGTGTTCTGGTTATACTTTAACCGCAACTCTGTGGTGTTGTCGATGCTTGTGGCAAGGGGCGAATTCTCTTCGCCCGGATAAACGGTTTGATAGAAAATACCAAAGTCGGACAATACCATGCGTGAAGAGTACGATTTGGGCATCTTCATGTCTTTGTTATACTGCACCGCGCCATCGGCACTTCCTATAATGAAGTTGCCATTCCGGCTCAATACACCTGATGAAGGATTGAAGTGAATGGTCATTAATCCTTGTTCTTCGGTCCAGTTCTGGAATGTCTTTAACGTTGGCGAGAAATTTACCAGGCTATTCTCCGTACTGATGGTGATGTTCCCGTTGGTATTGGGAAGAATGGTGTATATGTTATTGGATATCAGGGCACAATTCTCTGTGAAATAGTGCGTGAACATCTTGGTTTTTGCATCGTAAATAAGCATACCCGAACCGCTGGTGCCGATGTAAAGCAAGTCGTCGGGCGCTTGGTACAGGCTATGAATGTAGTTAGACTCTACCGGCAGGCGCACTTGTTCGTAGCTGCCGCTTTGTTTATCGAGCAGGTATAATCCCGTGGCGCTACCTATCCACATTTGTTTGGAATTACGTTCGGTAATGGAGGTAATGGAACTCAGGCCGTGGTATAGATTCAGCGCTTTGGCGGTCAGGTTCATCTTCTTCAGGTTGTAGTATCCTCCCGACCAGATATCGCCTTGAGAATCTTTCATGATGCTGCGGATGTACTTATCCGGGCGAATGTTGAGATGATAAAACAGGGAAGGGGTGAAGTAGCTGGTTATCAATCCCTTCTTTTGAATTTGATAAATGCCCGAGCTATAGCCGCCCGCCCAGATAATGCCGGGCGACACTTCGCACAAGGTAGTAAAAATATGGTTCTTATCTCCGTTGTCATTATCGAACGAACTCAGGAAGGAATGCCATTTGCCTGTTTTCTGCTCGTACAAATTTATCCCGTTGTTGGTGCCGTACCACAAGTCGCCGTCACTGTCTTCTATGATTACATTGACGTGGTCGTTCACCAATGACTGGCTGTTGCCGATGGAATGCTTAATCCATTGGTAGCTGCTGAACCTGTTTTTACGTACCGTAATGCCTATCGGGGTATTGGCTAACCAGATGCGTTGTTCTTCGTCTACGAAGATATCGGCAATGGTATTACCGTTCATGGCATTATTCCGGCTGTAATCGGCTATAATGTAGGGCTCGGTAAAGTACGAGAATACGTTGATTTTGTACACTCCCGCTCCGTCGGTGGCAATGAGCAGGTCGTTATCGTTTAACGGTTTGATACGGGATATGCTAACGTCGTTCAGTCCGGTATGAGGCTGAAATAATTTCCGGGTGGTTATGTCGTACACATAGATACCTCTTTGAAACATCCCGATAAACAACCGGTTGAGCTGGGGCAGGTAATACAGTTCGTTTACCTGTTGGTCTATACCCTCTAACTCCGGGGTAGGAATGACATGTAGTTTGTTATCTTTCAGACCCACATAGTGTACTCCTGCTTCAGTGGCAATGTAAAAGTGGCTACCGTCTACCTGCTTGATGTCGGTAATTGCCT
This sequence comes from Bacteroides sp., assembly GCA_031554285.1. GTDB lineage: Bacteria > Bacteroidota > Bacteroidia > Bacteroidales > Bacteroidaceae > Bacteroides. Next base: position 2,369 of record JAVBVL010000075.1, on the reverse strand, counting down.
GCTGCAGGGGGTTGGAAACGGCAACTGTGCTCTTTGAGTCGATGTCGTATAAATAAATGTTGTTACGGGTGCAAAGCCAGATGTGCAGGTTGTTGTCGATAAAGCTAAAATCGATTTCTTTGGCGTAAGATGCCGGGAGATTGTAGACCAGAGTAAACAGGTCGCGGTGGCGTAAGAAGCAGAAAATATTCCCGTTTCGTCCTATTTCCCAGATATTCCCCTGCTTGTCTACATGCAACCAGCCGAGGTTCAATAGGGAAGCTATCTGCTCATTGCTTTCCAATATCTTATAGGGCTTGATTTCTTTTCCGTCATAGCGGTCTACGCCTTCCTGCGTGAGGAACCACATATATCCTTTGGGACCTTTGAGGATGGAAGAAACACGACGATTACTCAGTCCGTCTTCTACGCCAATGTATTGGTAGGTCTGTGCGATTAGGGTTGTTAACGGCAGTAACACCATTAGCATGAGTATACTCCATTTTTTCATTTCTGCGAAGCTGTTTAGGGCCACTTACTTATGTTTTGTAAAACGTTGCAATTAGACAAATTTATGAAGTATTTTTGATAATACAAAATCTTTTGTCTTTAATTCATAATGTTTTATAATTCAACTTGTTGAAAATGAACAAACTTTTGTATATACTGTTTGTTGGTGTTAGGCTTTCCTGTTTTCTTTTGATGTAAGTTTATTTGCCTCATTAGGTGGAAAAAAGAAAAGGCTATTAACCGGTCTTCCCGGATAATAGCCTTTCTTTATTTATTCGAAAAAATTACTTCGTATTTTTGTCAATCCAATGGCGTGCATTGACAAATGCTTCTATCCACGGAGTTACCTGGTCGTTATGTACGCGTTCGGCAGGATAACAACCGTTTTGCCACGGGAAGATGGCGCGTTCCAGGTGCGGCATCATGGCAATGTGGCGACCGTCGGCGCTCATCAAGCCGGCTACCGAGTAATCGGAACCGTTCGGGTTGCCCGGGTATCCGTCATAGCTGTACTTGGCTACTACATTGTATTGGTCTTCGGCATACGGCAAGGAGAACTTTCCTTCACCGTGGGCTACCCAAATACCTAACTTGCTGCCGCTCAATGAACCTAACATAACGCTTTGGTTGGCAGGTATAGTAACACCCAGGAAGATAGATTCGAACTTGTGCGACTCGTTGTGGAGCATCTTACCCTGTTTTTTATGTTCGGGGGTAATTAATCCCAGTTCCATCAACAACTGGCAACCGTTACAGATACCCAATGAAAGGGTGTCGGGGCGGGCGTAGAAATTGTCGAGTGCACGTTTGGCCTTTTCGTTGAACAGGAAGCCGCCGGCCCATCCTTTGGCAGAACCCAGTACGTCGGAGTTGGAGAATCCGCCGCAGAATACAATCATGTTTACGTCTTCCAGTGTTTCGCGGCCACTGATGAGGTCGGTCATGGTTACGTCTTTCACATCGAAACCTGCCAGGTAAAGTGCATAAGCCATCTCACGTTCGCCGTTAGTGCCCTTTTCGCGGATAATGGCAGCGCGTACACCGCTCGGTGTGCGGCGGTCGGGGCTGATGCCGTATTGTGAGAACTTTCCTTTGAAGCCGGGCGTGAACGCAAACTCAACCGGTTGCATGCGGTAATTTTCAAAACGCTTCTTGGCGCAGCCGTTCATGGATTGCTTGCGGTCTAATAGGTAAGAAGATGAGTACCATACATCACGCATGTGGTCGATACCGAATTGGTAGGTAGCATCTCCCTTGCTTACCAGGATGTGACGTTCGTCGGTAGGCTTACCCAGTTTCACGAAGCCTACGCCTGCATCTTCCAGGAGTTTACTTACTTCGTCCTTGTGCTTGTCGTCAATCTGGATAACGATACCCGGATTCTCGGCAAAGAGTATTTTAACGATGTCGTCTTCTTTAATTTTGTTGAGTCCTATTTCCAAACCGCCTTCTACGTTGGCAAAGCACATTTCGAGCAGGGTAGTAATCAAACCACCGGCCGATATGTCGTGTCCGGCAAGAATTAATCCCTTTTCTACCAACTGCTGTACGGCTAAGAAAGCATCGCGGAAGTATTCGGCATCCTGTACGGTAGGTACTTCGCTGCCAACTTTACCCAATGATTGGGCAAAAGCCGAGCCACCCAATTTCAAGGAATCGAAACTGAAGTCGATGTGATACAAGGTGGTCTTGGGGTTATTTACCAATACAGGCGATACTACCTTCTTCACGTCGGTAACTTCGCCACCTGCCGATACGATGACAGTTCCCGGAGAGATTACTTTCTCGCCGTTGGGGTATTTCTGTGTCATCGACAGTGAGTCCTTGCCGGTAGGTACATTGATTTGCAGCGTGCAGCAGAAATCGCTCAATGCTTTTAC
>JAVBVL010000002.1:0-19674 GCA_031554285.1 Bacteroides sp. | reverse complement strand
TCCCAGGCTGCCAGTTTCTCGCCTTTGCCTTCCTGGTCCATTAACTTTTGCAGTTCGGCGGCTTCGGCTTTGGCTTTCGGGAGGGCGTATCCCCACAATTGGTTCAGGAAGCTCATTACGGCAGGTGAGTTCTTGGCCATGGTTTCGTCCAACACAAAGTTTGAGTAGCAATCGAATCCCAACAGGTTGGCTTTTTCTAAACGCAGGGTTACAATTTGGGAGATAACTTGTTTGTTATCGTTTTTGTCGTTGTTATTTCCGCGGTTGATGTAGGCAGTATATATCTGCTCACGCAAAGAGCGGTTTTCAGCGTATTGCAGGAAAGGCAGGCGGCTGGCATTGTGGAGGGTAAACAGCCATTTCCCTTCTTGTCCGGCAGCTTTGGCTTCGGCGGCAGCACTCTGGCAGAACCAGTCGGGCAGACCGGCAAGGTCTTCTTTCTTGTCAACGAACAACTTGAATGCATTATTCTCATTCAATACATTGTTGCCGAAGGTAATGCCCAGGGTAGAAAGTTCTTTGTTGATTTCGCGTAAACGGGCTTGTTTGTCGGCATCCAGGTTGGCGCCGGCACGTACAAAACTCTTGTAAGTCTTGTCCAGCAGGCGCATCTGTTCGGTGGTGAGTCCTAAAGTTTCTTTTTGGTCGTACACCGCTTTTACTTTGAGAAACAAATCCTTGTTCAGCGAGATGTTATCTCCGTGTTCCGAGAGAACCGGAGCCATTTTCATGTCGAGCGCAGCCAGTTCGTCGTTGGTTTCGGCCTCGGTCATGTTCGAGAATACACCGATTACCCGGTTCAGAATGGGTGAACTGTTATCCAGTGCCACAATGGTGTTTTCAAAAGTGGGAGCCTCTGTGTTGGTAATAATGGCTTCGATGAGTTGGTTCTGCTCCTCGATACCCTTCGTAAAGGCAGGCTCGTAATGCTCTATCTTTATCTGGTCAAACGGCGGAACGCCATACTCGGTTTGAAACTCACTCAGGAAAGGATTGTTGTCCGCTTTGGGAGCGCAGGAGTACATCATACAACTTGCTGCTAAAATGATTACACTTTGTTTGATTGTCATCGTAGTATATTTTTAAGATTAACGTTTCGCGATATAGCACCAGATGGGGTAGTGGTCGGAGTTCCGGATGGAGCGGTCGACCGTACAATTATATGTTTTCAGGTTCTTGCTTACCAGGATGTTATCAATCCGGAAGTAGAATCTGTTCTGGTTAAAGGATATACCCACTCCTCGCCCCGATTGTACAAAGGCATCGTCCAGATTCTGTGCAATTACCCGGTGGGCGTAGGAGATGGGACTGTCGTTAAAATCGCCGCACACAATGATATACTTATGGGGCGAAGCGGCTACCTCAGCGGCAATGGCTTCTGCCTGTTTGCCACGGATAACCATGGCGTTTGCCAGTTTGCGCAGCAGCATCCAACTGTTCGACTTTACCTGCTGGGTTTCGGGACTTTCCAATAAATCCTGGTAGGTTTTCCGGTCCTCCTTGCTCAGTTTGTTGGTTTCCAGGTGGTTGTTTATCAGCGTGAGGGTGTCGTTACCCACTTTTACTTCGTACACCACCGAGCCGTTATCGTTGCTTTTGTATACCAGTTGCCGGGCGGATAGAATGGGGTATTTGGAATAGCAGGCTATCTTGTTACCGCTCTTTCCATCGGTACCCAACGGCTGAATGTGGCGATAGGGATATTCGCTCAATCCTTTTTTAATGTCTTTCTCATTGAGATGCACTTTGGCAGTTTCCGAGGTGGCATATTCCTGCAGGCAGATAATATCTGCTTTACTCTCTTGCAGATAGGTAAGGATGGCATTCTTCCCGTCTTTCTTTTCCATAAACCCAAAAGCCATGGTGTTGAATGAGAGGAGTTTGATGCTCTCTGCCGGAATCTCCTGGGTGTGGAAGTTTATGGGTATGTAGGTACGTATCTGCGGATAGCATACCAGGAAACCTATCAACGGGAGCAGGGCGAGCTTGTAACGCACTACGAGCCAGAATACCAAAAAGCAGAAGTTGATAAACAGGAATATAGGCAAGGTAAGTCCCATACAGGCTATCAGCGAATGAGAGGCGGGGTTGATGTATGGACTGTAGGCCGCTACCCACAGCAATCCGATAAAGAAGGTGTTGATAGCCAGTAACAGGAGAGCCAACATTTTGCCAATCTGTTTCATGCCGCTTTTATTTTTTGCTTGCATCGAATAAGCTCTTCTTTTCGTGGGTGCTCAGACTGTCGTACCCTGATTTCTTCAGTTTGTCAAGAATGCGGTCTATCTCTTCCGATTGGCTTTTCTTTTGTGCATTATAGTCGTAATCCTGTTGGTGTTTACTGTAATGCACCTTCATTTTGGGCTTTCTTTTCCAGGCTTTCCGGTCGAACAAACCGGTAATCAGGTCTAATACCCGGTTAATCCAGGCGGTTAAGTCCCTGCCTTTGCTCAGTCCCGCTGCAAAGCCTAATCCTGCCAGTGCTCCTCCCAGGTGGGCAATGTGTCCGCCGGCGTTCGCCGAAGTAATAAACAGCAGGTCGGTAAGGATTACAAAGAGTGCCAGGTATTTTAACCGGAACGTTCCAAATAATAACAACCGTACCGGATAGTTGGGCTCGCGATAGGCGGTAGCCGCTACAATAGCCAGTACCGATGCCGATGCTCCCACCATGTACGAAGAATCGATAAATGGCTCAAAGAAAGGAAAAACATGGTAGGCAATCATGTAGAATAGTCCGCCACAGATACCTCCAAGCAGGTAAAGTCCGCGCAGGTGCTTGGCGGAGAAAAAGTAAAGGAACAGATTGCCGAACCAATACAACCACAGCATATTGAACAGCAAGTGCAGAAACCCGGCATGCATAAACATATAAGTGAGCAAGCCCCATGGTTGCCGGGCAGCCTGCTCAAAAGAGGCGGGAAGTGCCAACAGATTCATGACGCCTGCAATTTCCCGGTTGAACAGTTGCAGGAAGATAGTAATCAGAGAGGTAAGTACAAATACTCCCGTATTGATATAAATCAGTTGGATAAAGATATTCCCCTTACGGAACGATTCTTTTAAATCAGTTATAATATGGGCCATGGTGATTATTCTTTTTTCGCCAGTACATAATCAGGATAAATCCAAATATCATTCCTCCCAGGTGGGCAAAGTGTGCTACATTGTCATTAGCATTGTTGGCAAGGCCCAGTACCAGTTCCAGAACAGCATATCCTATCACAAAATACTTGGCTTTGATAGGGAACGGAAGCGGGAAGATAAACATCTCCTGGTTGGGGAACAACATACCGAAAGCCAGCAAGATACCGTATACGGCTCCCGAAGCTCCCACTGTATTCAAGTATCCCAGGTATTCTGCCATAGGTATAATGGCGGTGCCGATGTTCACATTCTGGTAAGCAGACAGGGTCATCTCATAATGGATATATTGGGCAATTTCCTGTACCACACCCGCGCCGATACCACAGAGCAAGTAGTAAATGAGGAAACGTTTCGGACCCCAAACTTGTTCTAACACACGGCCAAACATCCACACGGCGAACATATTAAAGAAGATATGCTGCCAGCTGCCATGCATAAACATATATGTAATAAGCTGTGCCGGATTAAACTTGTCGGAAAGGAAGAAATGAAGGCCCAGGTATTCGGCTAAATCAATACCGTGTCCCTGCAGGGCATATCCTCCGAAAAATAATAACACATTGATAATTATCAGGTTTTTAGTAACTGTTGGCATACTTTTGAATTTATTCTGTTTCTGAAGCGGCAAAAGTACGAATAAATTCTGTGATAAGGCAGAAACAATGCCCCTATTAGTGCTTTTTTTAGTCGTCCGTAGTATTTTTTAATGTTTTTATTTGCATTGTTATTCTGAAAATTTATATTTGTATGAAGTTTAACTTAAGCTTCTGTGTATTATATTATTAATTAACCAATTCTATTATGAATAAAGCTGAACTTATCAATGCAATTGCTGCCGAATCCGGCATAGGAAGAGCGGAAGCGAAAAAAACGTTGGACGCCATGTTGAATACGGTTACCAAAAGTCTGAAAAAAGGAGAAAAAGTTACTCTTGTGGGATTCGGGACTTTCTATGTGAACGAAAGAGCGGGAAGAACCGGCATCAATCCCTCAACCAAGCAACAAATTATTATCCCTGCTAAGAAAGTGGTTAAATTCAGACCCGGCTCTGATTTGGGTGAAGCAATCGGATAAGTACCTGTAAAAAGCAGAAATAATAAAGGAGGCGTTCGTGAACGTCTCCTTTTTTTGTATCTTTGCGCGCAGAAATAATATGGAATATGAATATAGAAGATAAATTGGCAGCGTCCGTTATCGGCGGACTGCAAACACTGTATGGTCAGGAAGTTCCTGCAACACAAGTGCAATTACAGAAAACAAAGAAAGAATTTGAAGGACACCTTACGCTGGTAGTATTCCCTTTCCTGAAAATGTCGAAGAAGGGACCGGAGCAAACTGCACAGGAAATCGGCGAATACCTGCAAGCCAATGAACCGGCTGTAGCAGCCTTCAATGTAATCAAAGGGTTCCTCAACCTTACCATTGCTTCGGCCGAGTGGGTTGAATTGCTAAACAGCGTACATGCCAATCCGCAATACGGTATCGTAGAGGCTACCGATGCTTCTCCGCTGGTGATGATTGAATATTCATCGCCCAACACTAACAAACCGCTTCACCTGGGGCACGTGCGTAACAACCTTCTGGGTAAGGCGCTGGCTAATATTATGCAAGCCAATGGTAACAAGGTGGTAAAAACCAATATTGTAAACGACCGTGGTATACACATCTGTAAGTCGATGCTGGCATGGAAACTCTATGGTAACGGCGAAACTCCCGAATCATCGGGCAAGAAAGGCGACCACCTGGTAGGCGATTACTACGTGGCGTTCGACAAACATTATAAAGCCGAACTGGCCGACCTGATGGGCAAAGGTATGACCAAGGAAGAAGCCGAAGCTGCTTCCACACTCATGGCACAAGCCCGTGAGATGTTGGTAAAGTGGGAGGCAGGCGATGCCGAAGTAGTAGCCCTGTGGCAGATGATGAACACTTGGGTATATGCCGGCTTCGACGAAACCTACCAAAAGATGGGGGTAAACTTCGACAAGATATACTACGAATCAGAAACTTACCTGGAAGGCAAAGAAAAGGTAATGGAAGGATTAGAGAAAGGATTCTTCTACCGCAAGGAAGACGGTTCGGTATGGGCCGACCTTACCGGCGAAGGTCTCGACCACAAGTTACTGCTCCGTGGTGACGGTACTTCAGTGTACATGACACAGGATATTGGTACCGCCAAATTGCGTTTTGCCGACTATCCCATCGATAAGATGATTTACGTGGTAGGTAACGAACAAAACTATCACTTCCAGGTACTCTCCATCCTGCTCGATAAACTGGGCTTTGAATGGGGCAAAGATTTGGTGCATTTCTCGTACGGTATGGTAGAGTTGCCCGAAGGTAAGATGAAATCGCGCGAAGGTACCGTAGTAGATGCCGACGACCTGATGGACGAAATGATTGCCACTGCCAAGGAAACCTCCGAAGAATTGGGCAAACTCGATGGTTTAACCCAGGAAGAAGCCGACAACATTGCCCGCATCGTAGGACTGGGAGCGTTGAAATACTTCATTCTCAAAGTAGACGCTCGCAAGAATATGACGTTCAACCCCAAGGAATCTATCGACTTCAACGGAAATACCGGTCCGTTTATTCAATACACCTACGCCCGTATCCAGTCGGTATTGCGCAAAGCAGCCGAGGGAGGTATTGTAATTCCCGCTCAGTTGCCTGCCGGTATTACCCTGAACGAAAAAGAACAAGGCCTGGTACAAATGGTAGCTGACTTTGCGTCCGTAGTGAAACAAGCTGGAACAGAATATCTGCCTTCTATCATTGCCAACTACACCTACGACCTGGTGAAGGAGTACAACCAATTCTACCACGACTTCAGCATTCTGCGTGAAGAGAACGAAGCGGTGAAAGTATTCCGTATAGCCCTCTCGGCCAACGTAGCTAAGGTAGTACGTTTGGGTATGGCGCTTCTCGGTATCGAAGTGCCCGATCGTATGTAAAATATTCTTTTATGAGATTTGCAAACAGAGGGTGTGTACTTAGTACATGCCCTCTGTTTTTTAACTCGTTCTGTAAAAGCTACTTAATATAGTCGTTTTCCTTATCTTTTTACTATTAGAGTAGCTATAAAAACTGAACTGGTTTTATCCATTGGGGTAGGAGTTATCTCATTACCTTCAAACTCTATGCGGTAACATTTCGCTTCATGCTGATGACCTGTTGATTGCTTTTTGGGAACATCCCAATAGGATACGATTTCGCGCACAGCTTCATCGCCAAATAATTCAGGGCATTTAACTCTGTGGGTAAGTATATCCGTTGCAGGGCAACCGCCTACAGGAATATTGAAATAGCCAGTGAAATAATAGCGGTTATTAAAAAGATGATAAAACACATGCGGAGAGGCAGTGTCTCCACCTTTGATGTTGTAACTCTCATTTCGCCAGTCATCGCATGGCTCGGGAAGGACAATCTCCAGTTTGTACAAATGGCTGGTGGGGGTGTCAAGCTCAACCAGATTTCTTACTAAATCATTACCGGAAACGTCAGTGTAATTTAAAAGTAAATTATACGTAACTCCTTCTGGTTCGTTGTTCTGAAAATCACAAGAATAAAAGCTGCCGATTGCTATAATCAACAGAATTGTTGATTTTAAAGAATGTAATGTTTCCATGCTATATAAGTATTATTTGTGAATATATATATCGTCTCTTGCATATTTAAAGTTACCATTGCCTGAATTTACATTGTTAAACCAATCGTCGTTTTTCCACCCCACCCCCAATTCATGTGGAAATATACAGCAACTGTTCCGCCTAATCTGCCTGGAGAATTCATTGAGTTCCAACCTGTGGTGAAAACTCCATTTTACTCCACTACACTTCTTTAGGCAAAGGTATATTTTTTTTATTAACGCAATTTGATTTAATGTAACGCAAAGTTTATTGTGTGTAACATTTTCAATATATTATATATCAATGAGATGTATTAGTTGCTTTTGTTCGTTTTTATTTCCGTTATTTTTTTAGATAATTGTTTACATATTTAATCAATAATCTAAGCAAAGTTGATTTACTCAAGGAATTTGTATTTCCTCCTACGCACTTACGCACTTGCTCTGAAACCCTTTATTCATCGGAATTTAAGTGTGTGCGTAGGACGAAAATCATCCTACGCACTACTTACGCACCTCGGTAGGAGCTTCTGCAAAACATAGGGGCAAATCCCTCGTTTCTTCCTGATAAGAACCTTGTTTCTTCTTGATAATATCCGCATAACATAGGATAAAAACCTTTGGAACACCCGGGTGTAAGCGTTGCTTACATCCGGGTGTAACTGTATCATACACCCGGGTCTATGCCAATTGTACACCCGGGTGTTCCAAAGGTTTTTATAGTATGTTCTCAGGTTTTTATCACTAAGTATCAAGGTATTTGCCCCTGTATTCTTGCAAAAAACCAATAAGAAATCATTGTTTAATTAGAAAAGTGTTATCTTTATCCTCGGTAAACCTAATAACACACGGATTAATTGAGCGAAATTAACCAGTCAGATCGATATATCTATGAACAAAATCGTAACCTTAGAAGACCTGGAGGCAATCCGCGGGCGAAGTTCCGACAATTTGCCTCAAATTAAAGTGTCGATGGGTACTTGCGGTATTGCGGCCGGAGCACGGGAGGTATTGGCGCAGTTTATTACCATTCTTCACGAGGAGAAGATGGAAGCTGTAGTCACCCAAACGGGCTGTATGGGCTTTTGCCATGCCGAACCAACCATCGAAATCAAGCTCCCCGGGCAGGAACCTGCCATTTACGGGTACGTTACTCCCGACCGGATTGCGGGCATCATCCGGAAATACATCCGCCACCGGGAACCTCATTCCCTGAATGGGCAGCCCATTTCCAAGGTGGAGCGATTGGAGTTCCACCCCTCCCAACTGCGTATTGCTTTGCGTAATTGCGGCTTTATTGACCCCGAAAACATCGACAACTACATCAGGAACTGCGGCTATGCGGCTTTAGCCAAAGTGTTACTTCAATCGCCGGATGAGGTGATTCAGGAAGTAATAGACTCCGGTTTGCGCGGAAGGGGCGGGGGAGGATTCCCTACGGGCCTCAAATGGCGCATTACCCGGATGGAAGAAGCACCGCAGAAGTACGTAGTGTGCAATGCCGATGAGGGCGACCCGGGCGCCTTTATGGACCGCTCGGTGTTAGAAGGCGACCCGCACTCGGTGATTGAGGCCATGACCATTAACGGCTATTGCACCGGGGCCTCTAAAGGCTTGATTTACATCCGGGCAGAGTATCCCCTCGCTGTCGAACGGCTTCGGATTTCACTTGAGCAAGCCCGTTCGTATGGATTGTTGGGCAATAACATTCTGGGAAGCGGCTTTGCGTTCGATATTGAGATACGCTACGGTGCAGGAGCTTTTGTGTGCGGAGAAGAAACTGCCCTGATTCGCTCTATGGAAGGTAAACGGGGCGAACCTACGGTGAAACCGCCGTTCCCCAGCCAGTCGGGCTATCAAGATTGCCCCACCAATGTGAATAACGTAGAGACGTATGCCAATATTCCGCCTATCCTGTTGTATGGAGCCCGGTGGTTTTCGTCCATCGGTACGCTAAAGAGCAAAGGGACCAAAGTTTTTGCATTGGCAGGTAAAATCAATAAAGTGGGTTTAATAGAGATTCCGATGGGTACCACCTTGCGTGAGGTGATATATGACATTGGCGGAGGTATCCGGTATGGCAAGCGCTTTAAAGCGGTGCAAACCGGTGGTCCGTCGGGCGGTTGCCTCACGGAGAAACACCTCGATATCCCGATTGATTATGACAACCTGTTGGCATGCGGTTCCATGATGGGGTCGGGCGGTATGATTGTGATGGACGAGGACGATTGCATGGTGTCCGTGGCACGGTTTTACCTCGGTTTCACCGTGGAAGAGTCGTGCGGAAAATGTGCGCCGTGCCGCATCGGTAACAAACGGATGTACGAGATTCTGGAGAAAATTACCGATGGAAAGGGAGGTTTGAGCGATTTGGAGGAGTTGCGCAACCTCGCTTTGGTGATTAAAGATACTTCGTTATGCGGATTGGGGCAGACTTCTCCCAACCCGGTACTCTCTACACTGGATAATTTTCACGATGAATATCTGACACACGTGGAAGAACGTCGCTGTCCGGCACACCGTTGCCCGGCCATTACCCGTTACTACATCGACCCTGCCCTGTGCCGCGGATGTACCATCTGCGCCTGTGCCTGTCCCATTGATGCCATTGCCGGCTCGGTGCAGCAAACGCACGTTATCGACGAAGCACGTTGTGTAAGTTGTGGTAATTGCATCGAGAAATGTAAGTTTAATGCGGTCGTTGTACAGTAACCGGAGGAGGAACGTATGGAAACAATCAAACTGACAATAGATAATCGCCTGGTGGAGGTAACCGGGGGAACTACCGTGTTGGCTGCGGCTCAAAGCCTCGATATCAAGATACCAACCCTGTGCCACATGCACCTGCACGATTTGGATTATGACAACAAGCCCGGAGCTTGCCGTATTTGTGTGGTCGAAATAGACGGACGGCGCAGCCTGGCACCTTCCTGCAAAACCGAATGTACCGATGGAATGGTGGTAAAAACGCACTCGCCACGGGTGCTCAATGCCCGGCAGGCGGTGATGGAGCTTATCCTCTCTAACCACCCTAACGAATGCCTGGAATGTACCAAAAACGGGTATTGCGACTTGCAGAGCGTATCGAGCGACCTCCGCATCCGGAAAATTCGTTACCACGGAGCTGTGTCGCAATTCAATAAAGATGTATCGTGCTCGATTGTACGGAATATGAACAAATGCATCCGTTGCCGTCGTTGCGAGACGGCGTGTAACGTGATTCAGTCGGTGGGCGCTCTTTCGGCGGTAAACCGCGGGTTCGATTCGGTGGTAAGCACGGCGTTTGACCGCGCCATTTCGCACACTAATTGCATACATTGCGGACAGTGCGTGGCTATCTGTCCCACAGGCGCCCTTACCGAGCATAGCCATATTGCTGATGTGCTGAAGGCCATTGCCGACCCCACTAAGGTGGTCATTGTGCAAACGGCTCCTTCCGTTCGGGTGGGGTTAGGTAAAGACTTCGGGTATGCCGGGCAACTGGTCACCGGAAAGATGGTTACCGCCTTGCGCCAGTTGGGCTTCGATTATGTATTCGATACCGACTTTACGGCCGACCTTACCATTATGGAAGAGGGAACCGAGTTGCTGGAGCGGTTGGAAAGTCACTTGAAAGGCGATGCAAAAGTAGAATTCCCGTTGATGACTTCCTGTTGTCCCGGTTGGGTGGGCTTTGTAGAAAAGCATTACCCCGAATTGCTTCCGCATCTTTCTACCGCTAAATCGCCCCAGCAGATGTTTGGCGCGGTAGCCAAGAACTACTTTGCCACCCGGATGGGGTTGCGGCGTGAAGATATGGTGGTAGTAGCCGTTATGCCTTGCGTAGCCAAGAAGTACGAGTGTATGCGCCCCGAATTTCAGCGCGACGGCACGCCCGATGTGGATATTTCTATTACCGTACGCGAGCTGGCACGCCTTATCCGTTACGCTAATATCGACTTCGCCCGGTTGGAAGACGGAGAGTTCGATGCACCGTTGGGCGAGTCTACCGGTGCAGGAGTCATCTTCGGTGCTACGGGCGGGGTTATTGAAGCAGCCGTACGTACGGCGTATGAGGTGGAAACCAAGAAAGCATTGCCACGTATCGACTTTACCGAGCTTCGTGGGTTGGCGGGTATCCGCTCGGCGACTATCGACTTTGACGGTATCCCGATACATATTGGCATTGCACACGGATTGGCCAATGCCCGTAAGGTGGTAGAAGAAATCAAGGCGGGTACCTCGCCTTACCATGCCGTGGAAGTAATGGCCTGCCCGGGTGGCTGCATCGGTGGCGGCGGACAACCGTATCACCGCGGAGATATCCGGGTGTTGTTGGAAAGGCAAGCCTCTTTATATGCCGAAGATGCCGGCAAACCGTTACGCAAGTCGCACGAGAACCCTTATGTACAACAACTTTACCGGGAGTTCCTGGATAAGCCGTGTAGTAGTACTTCGCACAAATACCTGCATACCTCGTATGTGAACCGTAGAGAAGAGCATAAACCGCATTTGCCTCCTGTGCAGAAGCAACAGATAGCGGATATTTGCAAAGAATTCAATTTTAATCATGGTGAGCTGATAAACGTGTTGCACCGGGTACAGGGCACTTTAGGATATCTGCCGTTGGAGGTACAGGAAGAGATTGCCGCACAGTTGAATATTCCGGCATCCGAGGTGTATGGGGTGGTAACCTTCTACTCCTTTTTTACTATGAAGCCCAAAGGGAAATACCCCATTTCCGTTTGCCTGGGAACTGCCTGTTACGTGCGGGGAGCCGAGAAGATTCTGGATGAATTTAAACGTAAGTTGGGAATAGGAATTGGAGAGGTCACGGAAGACGGGCTGTTTTCGCTGGATTGCCTGCGGTGCATCGGAGCCTGCGGACTGTCGCCCGTAGCCCTGGTGGGCAATAAAGTTTATGGGCGGCTAACCACTGATAAAGTAGCTCATATCCTCGATGAGTATTACCACAAGGAAGCCTCCGGCAATGGTGGCGAAAGCTGATAATCATTAAAAGAGAATGGCGCAGATTATTTTCAAACTGCGCCATTTCTGTTATTTCTTAGTAAAGAATCTTTTACTTCGTTTGGGAGTGGTAGCTTCTTTTTCTTCTTGCAACTTAATAAGCTCCATACAGCTTTGCAGGTTCAAATCCTGCGGTACGATGCCCTTCGGTACTTTGTAGTTGCTGCCTTTGAAAGCAATGTAAGGACCGTATTTACCATTCAATATCTGCAATTCCGGTTCTTCGGTAAATGTCTTCAAAATCTTTTTGGCTTCTGCGTCAAGCTTTTCTTTGATGAGTTCGATGCCCTCTTCAAGGGTTATCTCCATGGGGTCGATACCTTTAGGGATGGAGTTGAACTTACCGTTGTGCTTTACGTACGGACCAAAGCGTCCTTCGCCTACCATAACCGTTTCGCCTTCATATTCGCCCAGGGTACGGGGAAGTTTGAATAATTCCAACGCTTCTTCCAGGGTAATGGTTTCCATCGATTGTCCCTTCTTCATTTGGTTGAAGCGTGGCTTTTCCTCATCGTCGGCAGTACCTATCTGTACCATCGGGCCAAAGCGACCAATCTTAACCGATACCGTTTTACCACTTACCGGGTCCTGTCCCAGGATGCGCTCGCCCACCTTGTGTTCCCTTTTGGTGTTTAAAGTCGATTTAACCGTCGGGTGGAAGTCGGCATAAAACTCCTTCATAATAGCCTCCCACTGCTTGTCGCCTTCGGCTACATCGTCAAACTCTTTCTCTACATTGGCTGTAAAGTTGTAATCGAGGATGTTGGGGAAGTATTCCGTGAGGAAGTCGTTTACTACAGTACCCGTATCAGTGGGGAATAGTTTCGATTTCTCGGTGCCTGTTACCTCTTTGCGGGTTACATCGCTTATCTTCTTATTCTTCAGGGTCAGAATGTTGTAGGTGCGCTCTTCGCCGGGACGGTCGCCCTTCTCTACATACTCACGTCGTTGAATGGTAGAGATGGTAGGAGCGTAGGTCGACGGACGTCCGATACCCAACTCTTCCAACTTGCGTACCAAACTGGCTTCCGTATAACGGGCGGGGCGTTGGGTAAAACGTTCGGTAGCTACCAACTCGGCGGGAACCAGTGTCTGCCCTTTGGTGAGCGGGGGCAGCAGGCGGCTTTCGTCTTCCTGGTCGTTGTTGTTATCGTCGTCGTACGATTCTTTGTACACACGCAGGAATCCGTCAAACTTCACCACTTCTCCGGTGGCGTTGAATACATCGTCTGAGTTGCTGATGCTGATGGTGGCTGTTGTTTTCTCCAGTTCCGCTTCGGCCATTTGCGAGGCGATGGTACGTTTCCAGATAAGGTCGTACAACTTGCGTTCCTGTGCCGAGCCTTCAATGGTTGAGTTCTCCATGTAGGTGGGGCGAATGGCCTCGTGCGCTTCCTGTGCTCCTTTTGTTTTGGTGGCAAAGCGGCGGGTGTGTACGTAGTTGGCTCCCATGCTCTGCGTAATGGTGTCTTTACTACCTGCAATGGCAAACTCCGATAGGTTTACCGAGTCGGTACGCATGTAGGTAATCAATCCCGATTCGTACAACTTCTGGGCAACCATCATGGTTTGTGCTACGGTGAAACCCAATTTGCGGGCTGCTTCCTGTTGCAGGGTCGAAGTGGTGAATGGGGCTGCCGGACTCTTCTTTACCGGGCGCATGGTTATATCTTCAATTTGGAAAGAGGCCGACTGGCACGTTTCCAGGAATTGTTGAGCTTCTTTTTTTGTTTTCAGGCGGCGGGTTAACTCCGCTTTCATCTCTACCGGTTTGCCATCCGTATCGGGTACGGTGAATACGGCGGTTACCCGGTAAGAGGCTTCGCTTTGGAAGGCATTTACTTCACGTTCGCGCTCCACAATGAGGCGCACGGCTACCGATTGTACACGTCCGGCCGACAAAGCAGGTTTTACTTTTTTCCAAAGCACGGGCGACAGCTCGAAACCTACGATACGGTCGAGTACGCGGCGTGCCTGTTGGGCATTGACCAGGTTAATATCGATTTCGCGGGGGGTTTCAATGGCTTTCAGGATGGCCGTCTTGGTAATTTCGTGGAATACAATTCGCTTCGCCTTTTCCGGAGTGAGATTGAGTACCTCATACAAATGCCAGGCAATAGCTTCTCCTTCGCGGTCCTCATCGGATGCTAACCATACGATGTCGGCTTTGTCCGCTTCGGTTCTCAGTTTCTCTACCAGTTCTGTCTTATCCTCGGGTATCTCATAATTGGGAGCAAAGTTGTTGTCCACATCAATGCTGAACTCTCTTTCCTTCAGGTCGCGGATGTGTCCATAACTGGAAAGAACTTTGTATCCTTTTCCTAAGAATTTCTCAATCGTTTTTGCTTTCGCCGGAGATTCGACAATAACGAGGTTTTTTAGCATAATCAATCTACTTTAAAATGAAGTGAGAGAACTTGTTTAGCCCTGTCAAGTCATAAAATTCGCCGCAAAAGTAGAAAAAAACGGGTTGCCCACCTTATAATAAAGGAATTATCTCTCGTTTTTTGCAAAAAAATACCTTTTTTAGGTTAATTCACCACAGAGTTTTAGAAGCGGAAACTGAGCCCACCCACAAAATTGAGCTTCTCAGACGGGTATCCTAAGTAGTAGGAATACGACTTGTTAAGTAGGTTATTAAGCCGTGCATAAATGGCGATTCCATTGAAGAGTCGGTACTCGGCTCCGGCGTACAGGTTGTTTACAGGGTCGGCAGTAGCTATGTCGGCTACTGTTGTACGGGTAATATGTTTGTATCCGGCATTAATAAGTAATTGCGGAAGCGGGCGGCAAGTAGCTTCCAATTGGAATTCTATTTCGGGAGTCATTAATAAAGCGGTTTCGGTATCTGCTTTCCAGTGGCGGTAAGTGGCATCTGCCTGAATAGAGAAGATATCCTTCCAGGCATAGCTGCCTCGCAAGCCTGCATAAATATTGCTCGTATTGGTTTGGATGAATGAATAATATCTCTTAGGCCCGTATCCAACGGTGATGTCGACGTTCTTAGCTACCTGATATTCCCTTAAATCGTCTTCAATCTTCTGATACCCGGCAAATACATCAAACCATGCACCGGTTACCGGACTGGCTTTTAATCCGAGTACAGCATTTACCTGCTCATTGCTGCGGCTGGGTTGTTGCGTAATTGTGGCATAAGGCGAAAGCACCTCCAACCGGCGGAAATCATTTT
The DNA here is from genome assembly GCA_031554285.1 of Bacteroides sp. GTDB lineage: Bacteria > Bacteroidota > Bacteroidia > Bacteroidales > Bacteroidaceae > Bacteroides. The sequence goes on along the minus strand of JAVBVL010000002.1, from coordinate 4,702 downwards.
TATAGTCGCCACTGGTAGCTTTGGCATACAGCTGATAGCTATCGGAGAAGGTATATTGCGCCGTTACATCAGGGGTGATGTGGAAGTCTTTCATGCCTCCCAAAGCAATGTCGGTATGTGCACCCAGGCGAATCTTCCAGCTGTCGTTCTCCCATTCGTAATACGGATTAAGTTCAATGAGGGTATAGTTTACCAAGTTGTTCCCTTTGTAAATGAAGCTATTCAGTTCCATGTCGATGGTTATGCGCTGGAAGTCGTTGATAGCTGCCGTTGCACCTCCTTCGGCGCGCAGGATGGTTTCGCGCAGGTTGTCGCCAATGTAGTCATGTTGCCGTTGGTACATGAGTAACCCGGCTGAGGCGTGGTACTGTAAAGGGAGCGTGGTGTCGGTCGATTTAATTCCTGCCTGTACGTCGCCCGAAGTAAACTTCTGTTTACTGCTTGGTGCATACAGCCAATAGTTGAAATTGCTGAGCCCGAAATTGGCTTTCACGTTCAGGTCGGCTTTGTTAAATTGGTGCAGGTAATCGGCTCCGGCTTGGGTACGATAGTAATAGGCATTCCAGGGAGAGTATTCGGGCAGTTCGAGTTTCCCATCCATGCCGTCTACTTTCAGGTTCAGGTTCAACTTATCCTGTCCTGAGAACCGGAAGAGGTAATTGCCCAAAATGTCCAGGTTGCCGTAATTGCCGTATCCCAACCGGGCGTATCCCGCCTTCGGGTCGAGCTGACTCTCTTTACCCATGAACGGTTGCAGGGTAGAAGCGGGGATATTGCTTGCAGGAGCAGGGGCGGTTGCGTAATTCACTGTTCCTTTGGCTACCGTAGGATCTTCTACCTTAGGGAGTACGTTCACTTTACCGGCATCCAGGATATCGGGATTGTATTCTTGTTCCACTACAACCGTGCGGTTTACGGTGGTGTCCTTGCGTTGGGTTTGCGCCTGTGCCGAAGTTGTTACGGACAAAGCGAGCAGGGGGAGAATATAGTTGAATTTCATACGTTTTTATTTGTTAAGTTGTTGCAATCTGCTTTCAATCATGGCGGCAATGTCGTCGTTGGCATGGTAGTTTTGCTGTAGGCTCAGCAGGTACTGGCGGGCATCTGCCTGCTTGCCGGTTGCCATATACACATCGGCAAGCAGCACGAAACTGCGTGCCAGCCAATAGCTGTGCGGGGTGCTTTTATCCATGTAATCCAGCAGTTCCTTCTCGGCGGCGGCGTATTCTTTGGTCTGGTAGTGGAGTTGGGCTACTAAGTATTTAGCTTCGGCGCCGTACAGGTTGCGGGTGTCTTTGCCCAAAACTTGCAGGTCGGCCATAGCCTTTTGGGTAGCTTGCTGGTTGAGATATGCTTTGGCGCGGTAGTACAAGGCTTCGTTTGCCAGTTCGGGACTTAGCTTGGACTCTCCCAGCAAAGCCGTAGCGGCGGGAATGGTTACCGCATCGTTATGGGTAAGATAGGCACAACGCAGCATGCCTGTTTCGGCAAGAATACGACGGTCGGGCGTGGTGGCTTTCTCTTTCAGCAGTTGGTATACTTGCAATGCATCGGAATATTGGGTACGGTTATACAATACCTCGCCGCGCATTATCAGCACCTCTTCGGCAAAGGGATTGTCGGGGTATTCCAGTAATTGTTCGGAGTGAAGCAGAATCTGATCGTTGTTCTTCTGTTCTTTCCCGATGAGGCAGAGGTAATAGTGCGCATTCAGGTTGAATGCACCGTTAGGGAAGGTTTGCAGGTACTTGTTGAGGCTTGCCTTGCCTTCTTCCAGACGTCCGCGTATGTATATCTTTTCGGCAGCGATGTAGGTCAGCGAATCCTGTTCGCTGGCATCAAAGGTGATGTTACCTGGCATCGAAGCGGCTAAAGCGGCGTATTCATCGATACGGTTCATATCGACGTAGATTGATTTCAAATCGGTCATAGCCAGTCGAGCTTCTTCGCTGCCGGGGTATTTCTGCACCACAAGTTTGTAGGCTTCAATGGCTTTGGGATACTCTTCATTCTGGTAATACAGCAAGCCTATCTCGGCAGCTGCTTTACGACTTACCGGACTCTCGGGGTACTTGCTTACCAATTCCTTGAAAGCAGCGATGGCTTGGTTGTTGTTCTCCATCATTACGTACGAGCGTCCTTTTTCATACAACGCATTCAGGGCGTAAGGCGAAGCGGGATATTTGCCTGCCAGGCGGTTGAGTAACGTAACCTTGCCCGCATAATCCTTTTGCAAGCCCGATACCAATGCCAGTTGGTAGAACGAGTAATCGCCCGCAGGAGTATCCATCGACTCAGCTTGTGCATAGTGACGCTTGGCTTCCTCGAAGTGGCGGCCGTTGAGGTAACAATCGCCCATGCGGTTGTACGCATCTGCCAGGGCTGTGCGGTTTTCGCCTTTTTCCAGTTGCGTGTATTTCAGGAAGTGACCTTGCGCTGTAGCATATTGCTTTTGGTGGAAGGCAATGTACCCTAAATTGTAATACGCCAGGGCGTACATCTCCGTATTGGTTTGCTGTGTGGTTTGCAGGTATTCGTTGAAGCTACGGGTTGCTTCCGTCATACGGTTCAGGCGGTAGAACGACTCACCACGCCAATACAGTGCATCGGCTTTGGTCTGACGGTTGTATTGCCCCAGTGCAAGCGAGCGGTCAAAGTAGGCTGCTGCCTCTTCAAAACGCGAGTTGGCAAAAGCCTGTGTGCCTAACTGGAACAGAATCTTTTGTTTCGCTTCAAGGATACGCGTACCGGGACGGGCAATGCGGTCAATCGACTTCAACGCCGCCTCATAACTGCGGGTATTCATGTACACTTCTACCAGATAACTGCTCACCTGGTCGGTATACCGGGAATTGGGGAATTTATTAAGGAACTTCTCGAATACGGTTACCGATTCGCCGAAAGCCGAGAAAGAGGTTTCGTGAATACACAGGGCATGGTTGTAAGCCGCTTGTTCCTGAATGGAGCGGTCGGCATCCAGAGCGGCAGCCTGTTCAAAAGCCATGCGCGCCTTGTTCTTATCAGCTAATTGCAGATAGGCTAACCCCATGTGGAAATACGCATTCTGTGTGAGGGCATCATCGGTGGTGGTTACTTCGCCCAGGATAACGGCAGCCTGTGAGTACACACCCGTTTGGAAGTATGCTAACCCTAAGCGGTACAACGCATCACGGCGCGGGGCATCTTCCTTGCTGCGGTATTGCTCCAAGGCAGATACGGCTTGTTGGTAATTTGCGGCCTGGTAAGAAGATTCGCCCAGGATGCGGTACATCTCGGCGCTATGTTCGTTATTGGGGTATTTCTTCAGGTAATTCTGCGCCAAGGTGGTTGCCTTGTCGTATTCTTTACGTACGGAGTATATTTCGGCGGCGTAGTAAGGTGCTAGCATTTCATATTTGGGATGATTGAGCAACGAGAGGAATCCCGTCAGCGCTTCATCGTATCGTTGCTGGGTATAGCGGATGTATGAGAGGTAGTAGGTACAATCGGCATCGTACTTGCTGCCGGTAGCTTTCAATGTTTCAAACCAGATGCCGGCTTCTTTCAGATTGCCTGTTTTCAGGTGGGCAGATGCCAGGAGGTAGGTCATTTCGTCCCGTTCCTCATCGGCAAGTAAATCTAATTGAGAAGAGTTGAACAAAGCTAACACCTCATCGTATTTATCCTCGTAGAAGTAACAGGCACCTAACAGCGCATAAATGCGGTTGGCGTACGGCGTGTCGGGATACTCTTCCAGGTAACCCCGTAACAGGGAAACACGGTTTTTATCTTTCAACTCGTATGCCGAGGATGCCAGCATATACTCAGCTTCCTGCACCCGTGCATCGTTCTCGGTTTTTTCCAGAAAGGCTTTCAGGGGCGGCACGGCAGCCGTATAATTCTTTTGTTCAAACAGTTCCCGCCCTTCGCGGTACAGGTTGTTGGTCGATGTAACTCCTTCATAAGTTTGTGCCGTTGCCAATGCCGGAATGCAGCAGGCCAGTGCACAGATCCATCGTGATAGGTTTCTTCTCATAAAAACGTATTTTGTCAAAGATACAACTTCCGTACATACCCCTATGGTTGTACGACAGGTTTTTAAATTTCTTTCAGAAATCGGGTAAGTCCCTTGCGGATAGAACCTAAGCCGAATGCCTCGATATCAATCTTGTTTAGCGGTACGAAGAAGGTATCAGATACATCGTCATTGGCCTCGATATGCGTAGTGTCTGCCACCTCGCAGCGGAAGAACATATCGAGTGTACGCACCTCGAAGCCGGAATACATATAGATGTTGGGCAGGGAAAACTGATACACGGCGCGGGCTACTTTCAGCCCTGTTTCCTCCAACACTTCGCGCATCACACCCTCTTCGCCCGTTTCGTTTACGTCGATAAAGCCGCCGGGAAGGTCCAGTGTACCTTTGGCAGGCTCGGTGGCGCGGCGGCATACCAACAGTTCATTGCGGTTGTTGGTAATGATAGCTACCGTGGCAGCCGACGGGTTAAAGTAGTACACAAAGCCGCAAGCCTCGCATTTTTTGGATTTCTCGTTGTTAATATGGAAAGCGTGCGAACCGCACTTGGGACAGTAGTCGAATTGTGAAAAGGGGTGTTCCATTATTAGTCATTCTATTTATGCGGACAAAAATACGAAGTTTCTTTGTTATTTGCCTATCTTCGCTCCTGATTTACAACCAAGCAAGCATAAACAAGATGATAAA
>JAVBVL010000032.1:0-23103 GCA_031554285.1 Bacteroides sp. | reverse complement strand
TCTTATTTTTGCTTATTATTTTCATAAGCAGATGATGAAAGAGAGCGAAGGTACTCCTCAAATGGTAAAAATTGCCGCTGCCGTTCGCAAAGGCGCCATGTCTTATCTGAAACAACAGTATAAGATTGTGGGCTGGGTGTTTCTGGGGCTGGTGATTCTCTTCTCAATTATGGCTTACGGCTTCCAGGTACAGAATGCTTGGGTGCCTATTGCTTTCCTTACCGGCGGATTCTTCTCCGGACTCTCCGGTTTCCTGGGTATGAAGACGGCTACTTATGCCTCTGCCCGTACCGCCAATGCCGCCCGCAACTCACTCAATGCCGGGTTGCGCATCGCTTTCCGCAGCGGTGCGGTAATGGGGCTCGTAGTGGTAGGGCTCGGTCTGCTCGACATTTCCTTCTGGTACTTACTACTCAACTGGGCCATCCCCACTGATGTGCTTACCCCTACACACAAACTCTGTATTATCACTACTACCATGCTTACCTTCGGGATGGGTGCCAGTACGCAGGCGCTCTTTGCCCGTGTGGGCGGTGGTATCTATACCAAAGCTGCCGATGTGGGTGCCGACCTGGTAGGTAAAGTGGAAGCCGGAATCCCCGAAGACGATCCACGTAATCCTGCTACCATTGCCGATAACGTAGGCGATAACGTGGGCGATGTGGCCGGTATGGGTGCCGATTTGTACGAATCGTACTGTGGGTCTATTCTGGCAACAGCTGCATTGGGTGCGGCTGCCTTTATCCATTCGGGCGATACCGGTATGCAGTTTAAAGCAGTTATTGCTCCGATGCTGATTGCTGCCGTGGGTATTATACTCTCTATCATCGGTATCTTCTCCGTACGTACCAAGGAGAATGCGAAGATGAAAGACCTGCTCAACTCCCTGGCATTCGGTACTAACCTGAGTTCTGTGCTCATTGTAGCAGCTACCTTCCTTATTATGTGGTTACTCCAGATAGATAATTGGATGTGGATATCCTGTTCAGTGGTAGTGGGCTTATTGGTAGGTGTTATCATTGGCCGTTCTACGGAGTACTATACTTCACAATCGTACCGTCCCACACAACGGTTGAGCGAGAGCGGACAAACTGGTCCGGCTACCGTTATCATTTCCGGTATCGGGTTGGGCATGCTTTCTACTGCTATTCCTGTGCTGACGGTGGTGGTAGGTACCATTGCCGCCTTCCTGTTTGCTTCGGGGTTCGATTTTAACAACACCGCCATGGGGTTGTATGGTATTGGTATTGCCGCTGTGGGTATGCTCTCTACCTTAGGCATTACACTGGCTACCGACGCATACGGACCTATTGCCGACAATGCCGGAGGTAACGCCGAAATGTCGGGCCTGGGTAAAGAGGTGCGGCAACGCACCGATGCGCTCGACTCGCTGGGTAATACCACTGCCGCTACAGGTAAAGGTTTTGCTATCGGTTCGGCCGCATTGACCGGCCTCGCACTGTTGGCTTCATACGTAGAAGAAATCCGCATCGGACTTACCCGTCTCGGAACAATGGACCTGCACATGCCCAACGGTGATGTAATTTCTACCGCACAGGCTACATTCATCGACTTTATGAACTATTACGAAATACATCTGATGAATCCCAAGGTGCTTTGCGGTATGTTCCTCGGTTCCATGATGGCTTTCCTGTTCTGTGGATTGACGATGAATGCCGTAGGTCGTGCCGCCGGACACATGGTAGACGAGGTGCGCCGCCAGTTCCGTGAGATAAAAGGCATTCTTTCCGGTGAGACCGAACCCGATTATGCCCGTTGTGTGGAAATATCCACCAAAGGTGCACAACGCGAGATGGTGATTCCGTCGCTTATTGCTATCATAGCCCCCATCCTTGCCGGATTTATCTTCGGAGTATCGGGCGTGTTCGGTTTGCTGGTAGGCGGATTAAGCAGCGGTTTTGTGCTGGCTATCTTCATGGCTAACGCCGGTGGCGCCTGGGATAATGCGAAGAAGCATGTCGAAGAGGGTAACTTTGGCGGCAAAGGGGGCGAAGTGCATAAAGCCACCGTGGTAGGTGATACTGTGGGCGACCCGTTTAAAGATACTTCAGGTCCCAGTTTGAATATTCTTATCAAGCTAATGAGTATGGTGGCTATTGTTATGGCGGGGCTTACCGTTGCCTGGAGCTTGTTTTAAGGTTACTGAACTCTCAATTTTCACTAAGACGTCAAAGAAGAAGTTGAAACATGTTCCGGAATATGACAAAGAACATGTTTCAACTTACAAAGAACATTTCTCACCCCCTTTGTGGGAGTGAGCCTGTACATTTGCTGCTGTCAATCTTAATGTCTAATTAAAACAGTTAGCAAATGAATTCTAATTTCTGTGGAAAACATAAATCACTCATTGTGTTTATGTTTTGTTTTATTTTTCTTTTGAGCGGTAGCATTGTTCATGCTTCCGGTGGAATCCAATCAGCTCATTCCATTCAGCAAGCTACTCAAATTAAAGGTACGGTAACCGATGCAAGTAACGAACCCATTATTGGTGCTAGTGTATTGCAAAAAGGAACAACCAATGGTACAATTACCGATTTAGATGGTAATTTTACTCTTAATTGTCCGGTAGGGAGCGACCTTGTATTTTCTTACATTGGTTTTGTAACTCAAACAGTGAAGGCGGCTTCTACAATGAAAGTCACACTACGTGAAGATGCACAGGCATTGGATGAGGTAGTTGTGGTGGGCTATGGCGTAGTTAAAAAGCGCGACCTAACCGGATCGGTAGCCTCACTGAAATCTGATGATTTGCAGAAAACGGCATCATCCAACGCCTTATCGGCCATGCAGGCTAAAATACCCGGGCTTGATATTCAGCAGAGTAGTGGACAGGCGGGTGCGGAAATTTCCATGACACTTCGCGGTAACCGTTCCATTTCGGCCTCCAATGACCCGTTAATCCTGGTTGATGGGGTAGAATATGGCGCTACGTTAGATATACCGGCATCCGAAATTGAATCAATGGATGTGTTGAAAGATGCTTCTTCAACTGCTATTTACGGTACAAAAGGAGCAAATGGAGTAATTATCATTACCACGAAACGAGGACAATCCGGAAGAACGAATGTGAACTTTAACGGTTACCTATCATTCAATAGTGCAACAAGTGCCGCAAAGCCTATGTACGGAGACCAGGAAGTACAACGGTTATTAGATGCCCGGGATTATGTTAATAATTACTCGGTGTATAAGTCTACCGGTGTATGGGGAACAAATAAGAGTAAGCCCGAAGACGTATTGACCAAATCCTTGAACGATGGCACAAGTACACTGGATATATACAATGATAAATCGTATATGGATTGGATTGATTATATCCTTCAGAACACAGTAACCCAAAATTATGAACTCTCTGTTAATGGAGGAAATGACAAAACCAACTTTAATATTGCTTTGTCTACCATGCAGGACAAAGGTTTAATGAAGAATGATGAAATGGCACGTTATACTGGTAGAGTAAACGTAGACCATATTATAAATTCAATGTTTAAAGTAGGTGCAAACCTGTCTTATACTTACAAAAGTCATGATAAACGTAGTGCCGGCGTTTACTCGCAAGCATTGAAGATGACTACTATTACCCATTCTTATCTGAGTGATGGTGAAATAAACGCCATGCCTAATCCTTGGTACCCCTCCCACTGTAGCCCGCTGTTGGACGAGGTAGATGGTGCATACCAAAACAATGTAGAAACCACTCGTTTTCTGGGAAGTGCATACGTTCAAGTTACTCCGATGAAGAATATGTTCTTTAAATCCATGTTTTCGGCAGATTGCACGAACGCCCGTACCGGTATTTATCAGGATTACGAGAGTCGTGACCGCTATCAGTCTCCGGCTACTTCATACATCTCGAATGGGCATAAACAATCAACTGGTATCAACTGGCAGAATACATTGAATTATAACACCAACTTTGGAACAAGTTTGCACGATGCCACCATTTTGTTAGGGCAAGAACTCTCTCAAATTGTTACTGAGCAGAGCAGTATTTCCGGCGATGCAGGGAAAGAACATTATTATAAGAGCGCCTTTTATGATGTAAGTAAAATCGGCTCCCCTAACGTTTCAGCTGGCTATGTAAAAACATCCATGCTTTCATTCTTCGGGCGTTTGAATTATAAGTTTAACGAGAGATATCTGTTGACTGCCTCTGTTCGTGCAGACGGCTCATCTGTATTGGCCAACGGACACAAGTGGGGTTATTTCCCTTCTGTAGCCTTAGCCTGGCGTATGAATGAGGAATCTTTCCTCAAAGAAATCTCATGGCTGAGTAACCTGAAGTTACGTGCTTCTTGGGGGTTGTCGGGTAATGCCGCAGTAAATGCCTATCAAACATTGGCTACCTTATCACCTGCTGTAAAAAACTCCTCTGAAATGATACCGATGTCCATTGGAAACGAAAACCTGACCTGGGAAAAGACTTCGGCATTCAACATTGGTTTGGACTTTGGTTTATTCGATGGTCGCCTTTCTGGAGGTCTTGATTATTACTGGACCCGTACTTTCGACCTGCTATATTATAAAAGTGCACCGGCTTCCTCTGTCTTTAGCAGTATCTTGTCTAATGTAGGCGAAACCGAAGGAAACGGAATTGAAGTTTACTTGAGCGCTCTTCCGGTGAAAACCAAAGATTTCAGTTGGAACATGGATGTAACTTACTCGCACGCCAAAGATAAGTTGGTTAAACTGGCAGATAACCTGAATAGTAATATAAATGGTACATCGGCGCTGATTGTTGGCCAACCGGTATCCATTTACTATGACTACGAATCTGCCGGCTGTTGGGGCATTGGCGAATGGGACAAGTATGTAGAAACCATGGCCGCGAAAGGCATCACTGTAGAGAAACCTGTTAGTACGTACGGTAATCCGGGTACAACGAAGGTTGTAGACCAGAACGGTGATGGGCTGATTAAACTGGAAGATGATAAGATTGTATATAACCGGTCGCCTAAGCATATCATCGGTATGAATCATACATTTACTTACAAAAACCTCTCTCTCGGTGTTCAGATGTATGCTCGTTTGGGTGGTTATATTAACTATGCTATGAATTCTATGATTACTTATGACGACTCCAACTGGGGAGATATTGATTATTGGACACCCGAGAACCCGGGAGCCAAGTTCCAAACTCCCGGTGCCGGACAGCTATCGTATGGTTCTTCGCTTCTTTGGGAAAAAGCCGATTACTTTAAAATAAAAGATATAACACTTTCCTATAATCTTCCCAAGAGTCTTTTATCTAAAGTGGGTATATATAACGCCCGGATTTATGGGTCGATGAAGAATTACTTTACATTTAGTGGCATTGATAACTATGACCCCGAGCGTGGCGGAGCAATTAGCTTCCCTTTACAGAAACAAGTTGTTGTAGGGTTTAATTTACAATTCTAATACACATGAAATTATGATAAGAAATACTTTTAAATTCGTATTGGCAGCCGTTCTGCTAGCCGTAAGTAGTACTTCCTGTTCCGATTTTCTGGAAGAAGACAATAAAGTTGGTTCTACAGCAGACCTTACTTATACCACTGCCTCCGGGATATCCGGTTTGGTGAACTCCTGCTATTATTTTGCTCGTGGTTGGTGGGGTAAGGAAGCCTCATTAGGGTTTGCCGAAACTAAAACAGATCTTTTTTATTTCGGTAATGACAATAAGCAAAAAACATTGAACCAGTATGACATTACCTCGGCTACCGGACACCTGGATGAGTATTGGGACCTGTTTTACAGCGCGGTCGACGTATGTAATAATGTGATGAAATACGTACCTGAATGCCCGGCAATAGGCGAAACCGTAAAGCAACAATACTTGGGAGAGGCTTACTTTATGCGGGCACTTTATTACTCGCAAATGGTAGCTATGTGGGGACCTATTCCTTATAACTCCGAAGCCATGGATGCATCGATTATGTCAACAGCCCCCGTTCGCCTTCCCGAGGAAGAAATATATGGAAACATCCTTGGCGATCTCGATACGTCGATGTCTTACTTCCAATCGGCAGGGGTTTACGAGAAATCAAAAGCAAGCGCAACTGGTCATGCCACGTACTATGCTGCCCAGGCATTGAAAGCTCGTGTGTTGTTGTACGCAGCCTCCTGGTTGGGCGAAACCAGTATCACCTCTAACAGCAATTATTCTGGTAAGAATCTGTATTCGTTGGCACAAGCCGCCGCTCAGGATGTAATCGATAATTCCGGAGCTTCATTCTACACCAATTTCAACGATACCTGGACATTGGCCAATGAAGATATCACCAAAAATAACGAAGCGCTCTGGGGGGTTCATTATGACGATAATCTGAGCTCACTGGTTAACCTGCTTCCTTATAGATATAAAACCGATTCGGAAGGAAAGTTTACAGAATATTCAACCAATATTACCCGTAGGGGGTATTCAACCAGTGGAGGCAACACGCTCAACATGATGTTTACCAGTATGTGGAGTAACGGATGCAATGACTTAGGCGGCAATGGAAAAGAAGTGTTTGTGCGTGTGCTCGGCGAACCTACATCGTATATGACCAATACGGCTACCGGCGAAAAGGTGTATGTAGCACCTTATTATTCTCAATATAGTCGTGGCTTTACCCGCTACATACCCTCGGTGTATCTGTGGCAACTCTTTGAGAAGAACCGTGCAACCGACCAACGTGTGGAAGGAACGCTGCTTACCCATTACAACATGGCGCACGGGTTAGCCGGTAGTGCAAAAAAATATCCCAAGATGGGTCAATACAGTGTGGCACCCGAAGTTGCGTATGCCAAATACGGTAACTACTTCAATATGGGAGATACCGCCATTTATTACTCACCGTTGGATGGTAATTCTGCCGAAGGACGTACGTTACAGGCGTGGGCCAAAGATCGTTATCGTATTCAGTTTATGAGTGGGGGCGATATCCCGGTATATACTTCCGGTAATCCGGCAACGGCTCTCCCTACAAGTGTTTCAAAACCAATATCAGATGTATATGGTGATTCACGTTATAACGATAAGATAAACGGGTTGATATCCTATCCGGGCATCCGTAAATTTTTGGATGATGTGTATGAAGAAGAGTTCCCCACACTGGATATCTCTCATCGGGATGCTGTCGTATTACGCTTAGCCGAGATGCTCCTAATCAAGGCTGAGTGCCAACTTCAACAATCAGGAAGTGCGGCAGCTTTGAGTACCATCAATGAACTCCGTTCGGTGCGTGCTATTCCCGGACAGGATAACTCAATCAATGGAATAGTGGATATCAACACGATTCTGGAAGAACGTGCCATCGAACTTTGTGGAGAATATCAGCGTTGGTTCGATTTAAAACGGACACATACCCTGCTCGAACGTGTGAAAGCATACAATGCACAGGCATCTGCCAATATTTCCGAGAAGCATTATTACTATCCCATTCCAGAGCCTCAGATAGAAGGGGTGACCAACTATGCAGACATTCCGGTAGCTCAATCAAATGGGGTGCTACAGTACAAAACTGCATCAGAGTCGTTCTGGCAGAATCCGGGATATTAGATTCATAGGTTTAGTATTACATAGCGTTCTAATTGCAGTAGCATGGCCTCATACGAGAAACACTCTCTCGTATGGGGTTATGCTACTTAATATATCAACAATGATATGTTCTTTTCTTGCTTTCAATAGAATTTTGCATAACTTGCCGCTTTCAAAACACTTTCAATCTTGTTACATGATTACACTCTTAATCTTTATGAGGAATTTGAAATACTATCTATCCATTTTAGTGCTTATTATCATGCCTGATATTGTTATAGCACAAACACTTTTCAGCGATTTGCAGTTCAAGCAATTCTCCACCTTCAATGGATTACCCAACAACATGGTGCATAAAGTCTATCAAGACCGGGATGGGCTCATTTGGATTGCCACATTCTTCGGTTTGTATCAATATGACGGGTATGAGGTTCGCACCATCAAATCAAATTTATACACCCCCGGGCTTCTGGTAAACAACAACGTACTTTGTGTAAAGGAAGATTTATCGCATCGCTTATGGATAGGCACACACGAAGGTCTTTGTGTCCTCGACAAACGAACAGGCGATGTTCGGAAAATGACATTGGCAGGAGTAAGCCGGCATCGGTTAAATGAAATTCATGTTACGGGTGATAACAAAATATTCTTCGGATATATTCGCGGAATAGCTTATTATGATGCGCAGCAGGATAGCCTCATCTTGATGGGGCAGCACAATTGCAGCGGTGATGTACCCGAACAGGTAAACATTCAGGCAATGATTGAAGATGAAAATGGCGATTTGCTGATTGGTACATGGAGCCATGGGCTTTATCGCTATATAATCAGTGAGAACCGATTTATACATTACCCTTTAGCTCAACGGGAATCAATATTAGAATTATTCAAAGATTCAAAAGGCTCCATTTGGATTGGAGGTAGCGGCACAGGGTTGTTCCGGGCAACTTTCTCGGCAGATAAGGAAAACTTAACACTGATTACCTATCGCCATAATCCTAAAGATCAGGAGTCTATTTGTTCAGACTATATTTATTCTATTGACGAAGATTTCCAAACACAATCCCTTTGGCTAGGCACACGGAACGGTTTGAGTATTATGAGCTTAAATAAGGAAGGTACTTTTACAAATTATCAGGATTCAAATTCAACACATTACCTTCCTGTCCATGAGGTTAATTCCGTACTCCGCGATAAGAATGGTTTGATGTGGATAGGAACCAAAGGCTCCGGCATTTTTCATGCAGACACACATGCTCACTCCTTTCATACCTTCCATACACATAACTCCAAACCCCTTTTTACCGATTATATATCTACGTTGTATGTGGAAGATAATGGGGCAATCTGGGCAGGATTCGGATATGGGGTCGATTACTATCTGGACGGTAAAACTACGAACGTTGTTTCTACTTCACGCCCCTATCATATTTCATATAGCTCGTCTACACAAGAAATACTGTTGGCTGCCCATGACGAGGGTGTAACAACCTGTCGTAACGGGAAAGTAATTACTCAATATACCACATTGAATTGTGGGTTTATCCCTCACAACTTGGTTCACATGGTACATGAAGACAGGAAAGGTAATTGGTGGTTAGGCACCTACATGGGGCTTGGCATTCGCTATAAAGACGGGCGCTCCTATTGCATGAATCAATTAGAAGGAGCTAACAAACTTCTTTCCAAAGAAATCACTTGTTTAGCCGAGGAAGGTGATGGCTCTTTATGGTTGGCAACTAATAATAATGGTATAGTTCATGTTACCGGTAATATGGAACAACCCAACTCTCTTCGTTGTAAAAACTACTGTATAGAGAATGGCTTGCTTCCTGTTAATACCCCACTTTGTTTCTTGTTGGATAAGCAGGGGCAGCTTTGGACCGGAACAGAAGGAAGCGGACTTTGTTTATATGATCCGGAAAGTGACCGTTTTCATTCAGTTCATCAAAAATATAACCTACCCGGAGATATGGTAGCCAGTATAGAAGAAGACGAATGGGGAAACCTCTGGATTGGAACCAATCAGGGATTAGCCAGGCTAACCCTTGGCACCTCAAATAACGCCAAAGTACGTATCTTTACTGTAGCCGATGGATTGGCCGATAATTTCTTTAACCAAAATGCGTCATGCTATCGGAATGGAAGACTTTATTTCGGGTGTAGCCGGGGTATCGTAAATTTCAACGCCGATATAGCCGATCGCGCTAACAGTGGAATATCCTTGTGCATAACAGATATTCTTGTGGACGGAAAATCGTTGAATCAAATTCCACTGGAACAACGCAGGAAGATGAGCCAATTTACCTCTGACTTTACCGAAGAGTTAATTATTCCGGCTACCTATAACAATTTTACCATACGTTTTGCATCACTTACCTACAATATGCCTCAGCAAAACAAATATGCCTATCGTCTGCAAGGGTTCGACGCTGACTGGCAATACGTTAATGCCGACCATCGCAGCGCTTATTACTCCAACCTGAGCCCCGGTAAATACACCTTTAAGTTACGTGCTACGAATGAGAATGGCGATTGGGGTGATGTGCGCGAAATGCAGATTGTAGTTAATCCACCTTTCTGGACAACCTGGTGGGCTTACCTTATTTATACTCTTATCTCCGGCGTTATTCTTATGATTATTCTTAGAGAAGCGCGCCGTAGGCTGATGTTGCGTAACCAATTGCATTTGCAGGAGATAGAAACATACAAAGTTCAGGAACTTAATCATGTGAAGCTACAATTCTTCACCAATATTACCCACGAGTTGATGACTCCGCTAACCATTATCTTAGCTACACTGGATGAGTTAAAAGGACAAATGCCTTCATTCAACGAACTCTACCATACAATGGATATCAATGTGCAGCGTTTAATTCGCCTCTTGCAACAAATCCTGGAATTCCGAAAAGCCGAAAGCGGAAACTTGCAACTCCGTGTGGCCAAAGGAAATATTGCTCTTTTTGTTCGGCATGAAGCCGAAAGCTTTGAACCGCTCATCCGCAAACAACAGTTGTATTTTTCTGTTGTTTGCGAACAGGAAGTGATGGAAGCTTATTTTGACCGGGATAAGTTAGACAAGATACTCTACAACTTGCTTTCTAATGCTGCTAAATACAACCGGAAGGATGGGTCTATTCAACTGAGTGTAAAGTATTCTCAAACAAAAAGTTTTGTGCTGATTTCTGTGAAAGATAGCGGAAAAGGCATCTCGCCGGAGCGACAAGCAACATTGTTTCAGCGTTTTTATGAAGGCGATTACCGACAATCGCATACTATTGGAACAGGAATCGGCCTATCTCTTATTCGCGATTTGGTAAATCTGCACCGGGGGAGTATTCGTTTAGAAAGTGAAGTGGGGCAAGGCACGCAGTTTTTTGTAGAACTACCCATAGAACGAGAAGCATACGCCGATGAAGAAATAATTGAAATAACTGAAGAGGTTACTAAGAAGGGAGCCATAGCCGACCAACTTGAATACGAAAAAATAGAAAATGTGGAGAAACAGCATAACGAAGAAACTCCCTGTATCCTTTTAACGGAAGATAATGAAGAATTACTCTCTGTAATGGTTCGGTTGTTGCAACGGGAATATCGTATTTTGAAAGCTAGTGACGGATGTGAAGCGTTAGATATAATCAAGAATGAAGAAGTTGACCTGGTGGTATCTGACGTAGTAATGCCCGAGATGGACGGGATAGAACTAACCCGCCAAATAAAAAGCGATATAGAAATATGCCATATCCCTGTCATATTGCTGACAGCCAAAAGAACTGAAGAGAACCGGGACGAAGGATATACAGCGGGCGCTGATGCTTACCTGACCAAGCCATTCAACCTTTCTGCACTTCATGCACGTATTAAAAACTTGTTGAAAGCTAAAGAGCGTATGGCAAACGACTTCAAGAAGCAGTTGGTTTTTGAAATTAAAGAGTTGGATTATACGGATATGGACGTGAAGTATCTTCAGGATGCCATTGATTGTGTAAACCGCCATTTAAATGATTCGGAGTTCGATGTGCCGCAATTCATTGCCGAAATGGCTACCAGCCGCACTACGCTCCATAAGAAATTGAAGTCCCTGACGGGATTGAATGCCACCGGGTTTGTGCGTAACATCCGACTGAAAGCTGCCTGTAAAATTATGAACGAGAACAAGAACATCCGCATCTCCGACCTGGCATACAGTGTAGGGTTCAACGACCCCAAATATTTCTCTCTTTGCTTTAAGAAAGAGTTTGGTGTATTGCCTACAGAGTACTGTGGGTATAGCGATGATTAATGAACATGTTTCAACCCAATCGGTTAATGCTTCATCCTTTGGAAACAGGCTGACAGCTATCTTTGCGACACTAACAATTTAATAAAATAGTGTCTATGGGTTTCAACGTTGGAATGAGAAAGTACCGGCTGTTCAAAATGCTCACCGTGTGCTGTGTGATGGGATTCATTGGGAATCAGGTTGCTTGGGCAAAATCTGTCGGAGCTAATGAGGAATTTGTGTGGTATAACGGGAAGCAGGCTGTTACTTATTCAGTATCAAAGTCGGTTTCTCCGGTGGTAACAGTAGCGGTGGAGATGTTCTCGGGAGACATGGAACAGGTTACCGGACTTGCTCCCCAGCAATCATCGGCAGGAAATGCGGCGATTCGGGTGGTGCAGTTGGATAGAGAAAAGTCTGCTGCTAAAGCCTTGCGTACGCAAGGGGTGCCGGTAGATAGCCTGGCGGCTAAGAAAGATGCTTTCTTTATCAAAATATCCGATGAAAAGGGACAAAAACAACTCTTGGTAGTAGGAAGCGATGGGCGTGGAACGGCTTACGGTATCCTGGAACTTTCCCGTTTGGCAGGTGTATCCCCTTGGGTATGGTGGGGCGAAGTTACTCCCCTGCACAAAGAGGTGTTAACGCTTCCTGCCGATTATACCACCTTTCAAAGTCCGTCGGTAGAGTACCGTGGCATCTTCCTGAACGATGAAGACTGGACTTTGCAACCCTGGAGTTGGCGTCACTTTGAACCTTCTGACATTCCGGGCCGCATCGGTCCCCGTACCTATAAAGAGATATTCAAACTATTAATGCGCTTGCGTGCCAATGCCATCTGGCCCGGTATGCACGGAATATCCACTCCTTTTTACCTGGTACCCGGTGCCAAAGAAGCCGCCGATAGCTGTGGCATTGCCATTGGCACCTCTCATTGCGAACCTTTGATGCGCAGCAATGTGGGCGAATGGAAAGAGAGCGAACGGGGCGAATACAACTACATCACCAATAAGGCGGGCGTACAAGCCTACTGGATTGAACGTCTGAAAGAAGCCGGGCGTTACGAAAACTTCTATACCATGGGTATGCGGGGCGTTCATGATAGCGGCATGGAAGGAGTATCTACATTGGAAGAAAAAACAGATGCCCTGCAGCAAGTCATCAACGACCAACGCGGATTGCTGGCAAAATACGTAAAAAAAGACGTTACCAAAATACCGCAGGCTTTTGTACCGTACAAAGAGGTACTTCAAATTATGGAGAACGGTCTGCAAATACCCGAAGACATAACCTTGATATGGTGTGACGATAACTACGGCTACATGACCCGCTTGAGTGACGAAGAACAGCGGAAGCGTAGCGGTGGCGCCGGCGTATATTATCACCTGAGCTATTGGGGCCGTCCACACGATTACATGTGGCTTACCACTACCCAGCCGGGATTGGTGTACAACGAAATGAAACAAGCATACGATTGTAACGCCCGCCGCTTTTGGGTGGTGAATGTGCACGATTTGAAACCGGCGGCTTATGACCTCGAACTCTTTCTCGATATGGCATGGAATATCCATTCCGTTACTCCTTCTACCTTGAATGTCCATCAGGAAAACTGGCTGTGCCGCGAATTCGGCGATGAAGCGGGTAAGAAGTTACTGCCCGCTATGTTGGAGTACTACCGCCTGTGTGGCATCCGCAAGCCGGAGTTTATGGGGTGGAATCAGGTTGAGTTAGATAGAAACAAGTATGCCAGAGGATGGTCGCCCATCAAAGATACGGAATTCAGTTTGACAGAGTTTGGCGGCGAACTGGACCGTTACCTGGAAACTTACGAAAAGATAAAAAGAACGGTCGCCGAGGTTGAAACTATCGTTCCCCAAGAACGTAAAGATGCCTTCTTTGCCCAGATTAAGTATCCCGTGTTTGGCGCTGCCGCTATGAGCACCAAGATACTGGAAGCGCAGCGGGCACGCTCCATAGCCGCTGCTACCTACGATGCCGACCGATGGAAACGGGACGAATCGCTGATGAAAGCTTGCGCCAAGAGCATGAATGCTTACATGGACATCCGCCGATTGACCGACTATTATAACAACGAACTCTCCGGCGGGAGATGGAAATACTCCATGTGCGAGAATCCGCGCGATTTGTACGTGTTCTATCCGCCAACCTTGCCAATGGGACTTACCGAGAAAGAAATAGCACAGTATGTTGCTTTAGATAACGTAAAATCAACTACCTTGCAGGCGGTAGCCAATGATAGTTGTATCGTATTCAATGCTTGTACATACACAAAAGCTTCGGAAGGTGCTGTGGCGGTACAGTCGTTAGGACACAGTATGAATGCAGTTTCGCTGCCAAAGAATGGTACGTTGACCTTTGAGTTTGATAGCCGTTGGGAGGGTGAGGCCGTTTTGCGTACAGCTGTTATTCCCACGCAACCCAATGACAAGGGCGATATCCGTTTCAGTGTCAGCATAGATGGGGGTACACCTCAGGTATGCTCATTCAAAGAAAGTTTCCGCTCAGAGGGGTGGAAGGAAAGTGTGCTTCGCGGACAAGCTATCCGGAATACCATGCACCAGTTGGCAAAAGGCAAACATACACTGACCATCACAGCTTTAGACGACCATATAGTAGTAGACCAATGGATGATCGACTTCAAACCGGAACGTAAGTTCTATGTATTTCCGCTGGAGCCTGCTTATAAGTAGTTCTAAAGAGACAATTTGTTTTGGTTGCCAAAGGAGTTTGGTTTGGTAACCAAAACAGTTGCCTCTGTTAAACAGCAATCGTCTGTTTGGTAACCAAAACAAACGCGCCCGGTAACCAAATTCAACTCGTTTGGTAACCGGCTATAATAAACTAATACAAGCATGATACATTTCAAACAATTTTTAGCAGCCGCTTTTTGCGTACTAACAACTGTAGCGGCGGCACAAACGACCGAGACTCTCTACTTGTCGGGAACCGGTTTGGGTGATACAAAAACCTGGGATTTCTATTGCTCCGCCGGGATGAACAGCGGTAAATGGAAGAAAATAGAAGTTCCCTCGAATTGGGAACAACAAGGCTTTGGGGCTTACACCTATGGTCGCTTCTACTTGGATAAAACGGCCAAACCTACCGATGAAAACGGGCAATATCGATACAAATTCACTGTTCCCACTGACTGGAAGGATAAACAAGTGAGCATTGTATTTGAAGGCTCCATGACGGATACCGAAGTGAAAGTAAACCAACAAGTGGCCGGGGAGATCCATCAAGGAGGCTTCTACCGTTTCAGCTACGACATTACAGATAAACTGCAATTCGGCAAGAAGAACGAACTGGAAGTAAAAGTATGGAAAGAATCGGCCAATCCATCGGTGAACGCTGCCGAACGCCGGGCCGACTGGTGGCTCTTTGGCGGTATCTATCGTCCGGTATATTTACAGGCTGTGCCCAAGACACATATAGAACGTATCGCTGTAAATGCTACGGCCGACGGCAAGCTTTCGGCCGATTTGCATCTCAAGAATCTTATGGAGGGTTACTCGGTAGCTGCTACGCTTATCCCGGTAGGAAGTAAGCAACCTGTAGGCAAGCAGGTATGTGCCTTGAATAACAACGAAGTGCAAACCATACAAACGGCGTGGAATAATATTCGTACCTGGGATTGCGAACATCCCAACCTCTATACCCTCAAGCTCGAACTGCTGAATGCGCAGAAGAAAGTGGTGCATGTGCTCGAAGAACGCATTGGCTTCCGCACCATTGAATTCCGTTACAAAGATGGAGTATATGTAAACGATACCAAAGTGATTATGAAAGGAACCAATCGCCATTGCTTCCATCCTGAAGGAGGACGTACCGTCAATAAAGCATTGAACCTGCAAGATGCCTTGCTCATCAAAGAAATGAACATGAATGCGGTTCGTTCGCACTACCCACCCGATAAAGAATTCCTCGAAATATGCGATTCCATCGGACTTTTCTACTTGGATGAGCTGACCGGCTGGCAAAACAATTACGACACAGAGGTAGGGAAGAAACTATTGGCCGAGATGATGACGCGTGACGTTAATCATCCTTGTATCTTTATGTGGAGTAATGGTAATGAAGGCGGATGGAATACTGACCTGGATGACCTTTTTGCTACATACGACCCACAGAAACGTCATGTAATTCACCCGTGGGCCGACTTCAACGGACTGGATACCCACCACTATCCTGCCTATCAAACAGGAACTTACCGTTTAGCCAACGGATACAACGTATTTATGCCCACGGAATTCCTGCACGGAATATACGATCGCGGGCAAGGTGCCGGACTGGAAGACTTCTGGAATAACTACACTTCTAATCCTCTGTTTGCCGGAGGTTTCCTGTGGGCATACGTAGATGAGGCCGTGAAACGTACCGACAAAGGAGGGATACTTGACTCAGATGGTCCTAACGGCCCCGATGGTATTGTAGGCCCGTGGCGCGAAAAAGAAGGAAGTTTCTTTACCGTTCGCGAAGTCTGGGCACCTATCCAATTTAAGAACCTGTACATCAACCCCTCTTTCAAAGGTAATTTCAGCATAAGTAATACCTACCTCTTTACCAACCTGAAAGAGTGCAGCATGAAATACCGCGTGTATACCACCTCTTCACCGTTACATGACAACAAGCAGGCGTTGGTAAGCGAAGGTGTTGTTACCTTACCCGCTTTAGCACCTGGTGAAACAGGTATGGCACACATGGAACTTCCCAAAGATTTCTTCCGGGGAGATGTGTTAGAGTTGGAAGCTTACGATGCCACCGGTTGGTCAATCTGCAACTGGACATGGCCCATCAAGTATGCCAAAGAGTATTTTGAATCGCAACGCACTGTCCCTGCTTCCGGTAAAGCCGCTGCACAGCAAACCGCAGAGCAAATTACTCTTTCCAGTGGTGATGTCTCAGCTGCTTTCAGCCCTACAGACGGTATGTTGATGGAAGTAAAACGGGGTGAGCAAGTGATACCTTTCAATAACGGCCCCATCCCTGCCGGTATGAAAATGAAGTATAAAGAAGGATATACCTGTGGCGATGGAACAGATGTACTTTTTGTGGCCAAATACACGGGTGCCGTTGACTCCATTGTGTGGCGCATGACCGGTGACGGTTTGTTGGGTATGGATGCCGTTATCTTCAACCGTCGCAACGGCGGGAAGTTTGAAGGAGCTTTCTTTGATGAACAGATTTATAACTTTGGGTTTAGTTTCTCTTTCCCCGAAAAAGAAGTAAAAGCCATGCGTTGGATGGGTCGCGGTCCGTACCGTGTGTGGAAGAACCGCATCAAGGGAACCAACTATGGCATTTGGGAGAAGGAGTATAACAATACAGTAACGGGCGAAAGCTTCGAGAACCTGGTATATCCCGAATTCAAAGGATATCACGGCAACCTGTATTGGGCTACCCTGTTATCCGACACTGCACCTTTCAGCGTATATAGTGAGAGTGATGGATTATTCTTCCGCGTGTTTACTCCGGAAGAACCGGTTCACCGCCGCAATGGTGAAAATACCATGTGGGAGTTCCCGGCAGGCGATTTGTCTTTCTTGTACGACATTCCTGCCATGCGTTCCGGCAAAAGCATCCCGGAACATGGACCGAAGAGTCAGCCCAGTACCGTCCGTATCAATCCGGGCGATGGAGGTTTCCGCATGAAGTTGTGGTTTGACTTCCGCTCCAGGTAGCCGTACTTGTTCCCGGTAAAATATCATCGGCTAATAATTGCGGATTAGGCTCTAATAACTAAGTTTCATCGGCTAATACGCAATTATTAGCCGATGAAACTTAGTTATTAGAGCCTAATATTTTTACGGAAGTCGTATCTTTGCCCTACCCAAAATAGAAAGATATGTTACTACCCTGGATGCACGAAGAGTTAACCGAAGCCGGCTGCGATGAGGCCGGACGCGGTTGCCTGGCAGGAGCTGTTTACGCTGCTGCCGTTATTCTCCCCAAAGACTTTCAGAACGAGTTGCTGAACGACTCCAAACAACTTACCGAAAAACAACGCTATGCCCTGCGCGAAATTATCGAGCGGGAAGCCATCGACTGGGCGGTAGGTATCGTTTCTCCCGAAGAAATCGATAAGATTAATATCCTGAATGCTTCGTTTCTTGCCATGCACCGGGCAGTTGACCAACTGAGAGTGCGTCCGCAACACCTGCTTATCGACGGTAACCGCTTCAAGAAATACCCCGATGTACCGCATACTACCGTAGTGAAGGGCGATGGCAAATACCTCTCCATTGCTGCCGCGTCTATTCTTGCCAAAACGTACCGCGACGATTACATGAACCGCCTGCATGCCGAATACCCCGTGTACGATTGGAATGGCAACAAAGGCTATCCCACCAAAAAGCATCGGGCAGCCATTGCCGAACACGGCACCACCCCTTACCATCGCATGACGTTTAATCTTTTGGGTGACGGACAACTTTCCCTGCCATTCTGAGGCAGCGTGTACAAGATTGCAGACATCTGAATAAATCGATACGTTACATGTGAGGCACAATGCATTTCTTTGCAAATGGATTGTTACACCTCATTTTAAAGAACCATGAAAGCAAAAATTATCATTCTACTCTGTGTTTGTGCTACCTTAGTTTCGTTTACAGCTCCCAAAGGTGGAGGTAAAACCCGCGCCATCCATAGCGGTGTGGCTTGGTTCGACCGGAGCAACCGCGAAGTCAATGCGCACGGAGCCTGTATTGTAAAAGAAGGTGACCTGTATTACCTGTTTGGCGAATGCCATACCGATACCAGCAATGCTTTCATCGGTTTCTCCTGTTACTCCTCGCCCGACTTGATGAACTGGCAGTTTGAAAAGTTAGTGCTTCCCCTGCAGAAAGAGGGTTTGCTAGGCCCCAACCGCGTAGGCGAACGGGTGAAAGTAATGAAATGCCCCACTACCGGCGAATTCGTGATGTATATGCACACCGATAACCTATTCTACAAAGACCCGCACATTGGCTATGCTACCTGCCAAACCATCAACGGCGACTATCAATTCCAAGGTGAACTGCTGCACAACGGCAAATACCTGCATCGTTGGGACATGGGAACTTTCCAGGATACCGATGGAAAGGGCTATTTACTCACGCATGAAGGGTTTATCTACGAGCTGACCGATGATTATAAATCAGTAAAACGCATCATGTCAGGCGATATTGCCCACGGTGGCGAATCGCCCGCTATGTTCAAGAAGGATGGTACTTACTTCTGGATGTTCTCCAACAAAACCAGTTGGGAGCGTAACGATAATTACTACTTTACTTCCGCTTCGTTGGAAGGCCCGTGGGTGAAGCAAGGACTGTTTGCCCCCGAAGGCACGTTAACCTGGAACTCGCAATGCTCCTTTGTATTCCCCATAGTGAACGGTACCGATACATTGCACCTGTATATGGGCGACCGTTGGTCGTACCCCCGCCAGGGAACAGCGGCCACACAGGTATGGCAACCCATTACGGTGCAAGACGGCAAGATGTCTATTCCCACCTATCAGGATGCTTGGGCGGTGAAGAAAGCTTCTGCTCAATGGCAAGCCGTTTCATCGAAAACAAAGTCTATCCAAGATAAAGCAGTCATTGTACACGGAAGTTGGGAGGCAGAAAAAGGCACGCAACGCTCCAAAGAGAAAGGTGCCACGATATCTTACACATTCAAAGGCAAACAAATCGGATTGAAAGCCGTTTCTAATACCACAAGCGGTTATGCCTCGCTCACCTTGCGCAACAGCAAGAACGAGGTAGTGCTGCATACCAATGTCGACTTTTACAGTCTGTATGCACATTCGGCGCAGAAGTTCTTGAGTCCGGTACTTGCTAACGATACCTATACGCTTACCATCGAAGTGCTGGGCGAACACCCCAAGTGGAGTGACAAAACGCGTGCCAACTACGGCAGCACCAACGATTACGTAATAATAGAAGATGTATTCACCGTATTATGAGCATCGATACCATAGTAGATAGCATTTACAAACTTCCGGCAGCTTCCAGACAAAGTCTTACCGGAGTAATTACCGAGGTTACCTACCCCAAAGGCCATCGGTTACTCAGTGCCGATAAGGTAGAGCGAAACATTTACTTCGTTAAAACAGGTATAGTACGGGCTTATACCCACTCATCCGATGACGAAGTAACTTTCTGGTTCGGCAAAGAAGGCGATACCGTAGTATCCATGCGGAGCTATGTAGCCAATCGCCCCGGTTACGAAAATATTGAACTACTTGAGGATTCCGTACTCTATAAGCTGAACATGGATGCCTTGAACCGCCTGTTTGCCGAAGATATCCATATAGCTAACTGGGGTCGTAAGTTTGCCGAACAAGAACTCTTGAAAACCGAAGAACGGCTCATTGCCCGGCAATTCAAAACAGCTTCAGAACGTTACAGCGACTTGATGAAGAATAATCCCGAACTCCTGCAACGCATTCAACTCTCATACATTGCCTCTTACCTGGGTATTACTCAGGTTTCTCTAAGTCGCATCCGGGCTAAACTGAAATAAGATACTAAGTAGAACGGTGTTTCATAGGGCGTGTTCTCTCTATCTCTTTTTATCATTTGTAAAATCTCAATTAAATCCTATTCCCTACCTTTGTGTCTTTAAAATAAGAGGTTATGGCTTGGATCTATTTAATTTTAGGTGGTTGCTTCGAGGTTGGGTTTACCACCTGTTTGGGCAAAGTAAAATCTTCAACAGGAATTGAGATGACGTTGTGGTTATTGGGCTTTGTAATCAGTTGCTCGTTGAGTATGTATTTGCTGTATCGGGCATCGCAGACGTTGCCTATGGGTACCGCTTATGCCGTATGGGCAGGGGTAGGAGCAGTAGGCACGGCGTTGGTTGGAATCTTTATTTTCAAAGAACCTGCAACTCTTTGGCGGTTATTCTTTATTTTTACGCTGATAGCTTCTATTGTTGGACTTAAATTTGTGTCGCACTAATCATGGAACAGATATTTGTTAGAGAAGTAACGCTTGCTGATGTGGAAACGTTGCAACAAATAAGTCAACGTACCTTCTATGAAACATTTGCCGGGAAGAATACTGCAGAAGATATGGCGAAGTACCTGGAAGAGAATCTTTCTCTTCATCGGCTAACGGCAGAACTTGAAGATGCCAACTCGTTGTTCTACTTCGCTGTGAGCAGCGATAAGATTGCCGGCTATCTGAAACTAAACATTGGCCAATCGCAAACGGAACTGAAAGATGTTAACGCCCTCGAAATAGAAAGAATCTATGTATTGAAGGAGTTTCAAGGAAAGCGGGTTGGGCAGTTGTTGTACGAAACAGCGTTGCAAACAGCCCGCCAACGGCAGACAGAATACATCTGGTTGGGGGTATGGGAAGAAAATCATAAAGCAATCAGCTTCTACGAAAAGAATGGATTTGTGGAATTCAGCCGGCACATCTTCAAATTAGGCAACGATGAGCAGACGGACATTATGATGAAGTTGCCCTTACAATAATACAAAAAGCGGAAATCCAGAGAAATCCGCTTTTATTATATTGACCGGTATTACCTTAAAACCACTTCACCTTCCGGAAAATAACGAATGAAGTGGCCGATAAAGCAGCCGAGACAAACAGGATGATGGCAAAAGCATGCGGCACCCCGTCCAGATGAATATCCACATTCATACCGTAGAAACTGGCAATTAACGTGGGAATCATCAGTGTAATAGAAAGGCTCGTCATGCGTTTCATGATAACGTTCACGTTGTTGGAGATGATGGAGGCAAACGCATCCATCGTGCCCGTGAGGATATCGCTGTAGATATTCACCATGTTGTACGCTTGTTTCAACTCGATAATCACGTCCTCCGCCAGGTCTTCGTTCCAGTAATCAGTATGCACAAAGATGCTTCGCAGTTTACCAACCATGGCTTCGTTTCCACGGATGGAGGTGTTGAAATAAACCAACGTCTTCTGCAACTTCATCAGGCGTAGCAGGTCTTCGTTACGGATGCTCTTTTCCAGCTCCTTCTCGGCAGCATTCACATCGTTGTTTATCTGTTTCAGGTACTTCAGGAACCATACGGCCGAAGAGTGAATCAGGCGCAGGATGAGCTCCAACTGGTTACGGATAACTAATCCCTTGCGGCGGGTGTATTCAATAAAATCGGGTACAAGCGCCGTGCGGTGGTAACATACCGATACAATAATCTCGCCATTGGTAATAATGCCGATGGGGATGGTCACGAACGGTACATCGTCTTGATTATTAGGCAGCGGGATACGCACAATGGTGAGCAGCCAGTTGTCCTCCGTCTCCGTACGCGGACGCTCGTCCGTATCGGCAATGTCCTTCAGAAACTCCTCCGGCACCTTTAACTCGTTAATAAGGAAATCAAAATCACTGGAATCCGGGCATTCTACATTTACCCAACAGTTGGGAAGCCATTGTGTTTTTTCCACAAAACCGGCTTCGCAATAAAGAAAAGTTCTCATCTTATTGCCTCCTTTCGTTCATAATAATGTACGGGCAGAGGCATCAGTAGTGTTGGCTCTGTCCGCTTTAGTTAATTAAATTGCTGCACGTTCGCGGGTCTGAATCGTCCATAATACTTTTTAATATGATTAAGCGGCGCAAAAGTATATAAATCATTTGTAAACGAGGCACATCTACCGATGTTTTTTGTAACTTTGCACCCGAAAAACAGAAGTATAATTAAAATATATTGATAGTTATGAGCAAGAAAGCCCTTTTAATGATTCTCGATGGTTGGGGATTAGGCGACAACAAAAAAGACGATGTAATCTTCAATACTCCCACTCCATACTGGGATTATCTGGTAAAAACGTATCCGCACAACCAGCTGCATGCCAGTGGCGAAGATGTGGGTTTGCCCAACGGACAGATGGGTAACTCGGAAGTGGGTCACCTCAACATTGGTGCCGGTCGCGTAGTGTATCAGGACTTGGTGAAGATTAACCGGGCTTGTGCCGATAACAGCATCCTCAATAACCCGGAAATAAAAGCTGCTTTCGGCTATGCCAAGGCAAACGGCAAGAGCGTTC
The DNA here is from genome assembly GCA_031554285.1 of Bacteroides sp. Lineage (GTDB taxonomy): Bacteria > Bacteroidota > Bacteroidia > Bacteroidales > Bacteroidaceae > Bacteroides. The sequence continues at coordinate 275 of JAVBVL010000032.1, read as the reverse complement.
ACTTCATGGGCCTTACCTCTGACGGCGGTGTACACAGCTCACTGGATCACCTCTTCAAGTTGTGCGACATTGCCAAGGAGTACGAAATAACCAATGCCTTTGTGCACTGCTTCATGGACGGTCGCGATACCGACCCGAAGAGCGGTAAAGGTTTCATTGACCAACTCAACGAATACGGCAAGCAAACAGGTGTTGCCATCGCCTCTATCATCGGCCGTTACTATGCAATGGACCGTGATAAACGTTGGGAACGTGTAAAAGAAGCATACGATGTA
>JAVBVL010000100.1:0-6034 GCA_031554285.1 Bacteroides sp. | reverse complement strand
GTATCGAGCCGTCACGAAGCCGCCCGTATGGAGTACGCCTTTTCGGAATTTGCCATCGTATCTGCCATCTATTATTACTACCTGCAGCAACGTGCCGAGGCTTTGGAAGCCATTAACCAGATATCGAACGCCGAAACCCTGCAGTCCGACTCCGGACAATGGTTGTATTACACCTATATTAAAGGTGCCACCGGATTGTATGCCAACGGTTCGCCCGACCGGCGCAAGCTCATGGAGTTTGACGACCTGTACACCACCTGGCAACAAGCTGCCGAAAGGAAACTGCCATACTTTGAAGCCAACGGTCTGCAAGGAATAGCCAACTTGATGGCTTCGCCCGAAGGGTTCGATTTCTTCTATGAACGACGCTCGCACGCCCTTACGCAGTTGGGCTTTCCCGTAGACTCGCTGCTACCGTTGCGGTTAGGGCAGGAGGCATTGCAAAAGTTTACTACCTACGGCGACCTGTACCAGATAGCCGGTACCTATGTAGCCATTGGCCGCTACCTCAACGCGCATGCCCGGTACACCGAAGCGTTAGATACGCTCACCAAAGCGCTAGATTGTGTCAATCGCCACCACTTCTTGTATTATCATCCCTCAGGCGATACCTCGGAACGCCTGGAACCCTTCTCTGAGAACGACAGCCTGTACACCGAAGTACAATGGTTGGGTAACGGGCGCGTAAAGACCGTACCCGAATGGATTTCGCGCGTACGCGACCAGCTTAGCGTGTCGTACGCAGGGTTGGGCATGAAGTATGCCTCCAACTACAACCGCAATGTGTACCTGGATATATTGAACGATACCCGGCAGGATAAGGAGTTGGAAAGCCGTTACCAAGCGCTCGATGCCGAATCAAAACAGCTTAACGTTATACTGATGGTGGTTATTGCCATACTCTTTACCATTATCCTGCTGTTCTGGTTGTTCAACCGTCACAACAAAGTACGCAACCAGGTGTACATGGCACAACTGCAGCAAACGTTAGACTTGTGCCACACCATCACCTCGTCTATCCCAATGGATGTACCGCTTATCCAGGAAGGTATCGACACGCTCTTTGGTGTTGGTAAGGTAACACTCACGCTGCCTGATGAAGGCAAACCCGTACTTGCTCCCCAACAACGGCTCAGCAAAGACGAGCAAGCCTGGGTACGGGTGCTGATGCCTTACATTGAATGGGCTACGGACAATGAGCAAACCATCGCATCGCTGAGCGATGAGCGCAGCCGGTTGGAGAAGCAACGGTATGTGTACGAACAGCACATTGCCGCCAACAAACGGCAGAACCTGATTAAGAAATCATGTCTTGCCATTGTGGCAGGTATTACACCTTATATTGACCGCATCCTGAACGAGGTGCACAAGCTGGGGCTGAAAGCGTACATCAGCAACGATGAGATTAAACAGGAGAAGTACCATTATATAGACGAGTTGGTATCTACCATCAACGAGTACAACGACATTCTGGCACTGTGGATTAAGATGAAGCAGGGCAGGCTGAGCCTCAATGTAGAGACATTTGTCCTGAACGACTTGTTTAGCCTGATAGCCAAAGGCAGGCGAGCCTTCGAAATGAAGGCGCAAACGTTAGACATAGAGCCTACCGACCTGTGGGTAAAGGCCGACCGTGCCCTGACACTCTTCATGATTAACACCCTTGCCGAGAATGCCCGCAAGTACACCCCCGAGGGCGGACAGGTAAAGATATCCGCCCAAGCCACCACTGAATACGTAGAGATTGCCGTAGAAGATAACGGTCGCGGCCTCTCGCCTGAAGATGTAGAACGTATATTTGGTGAGAAGGTGTACGACTCGAGCCTGATAGGCATGAAAGATGCCCCCGATGCCGAGCAACTGAAACAGAGCAAAGGCAGCGGATTCGGGCTGATGAACTGCAAAGGTATCATTGAGAAATACCGAAAGACTAACGAATTGTTCCGCGTGTGCCTGTTTGGTGTAGAGAGTATGCCGGGGCGTGGAAGCCGTTTTTACTTCCGTCTGCCTGTGGGTATACGCAAAAGCATCGGCATACTGCTGTGCCTGTTGCTGCCATTTGGCTTTACCTCCTGCAAACACACGGTGCAGGAACCGGTGGAAGCAGTGGTAACCACCGATAGTCTGATGCCTACCCCCCGCACGGAGTACGACCGGCTCCTTGACCGTGCATCCGACTTTGCCGATGCCGCTTATTTTGCCAACATTGACGAGGACTATACCCTGGCTCTGCAGAACATCGACTCTGCCATTGTGTACCTTAATAAACATTATATCACCTATGCCAAGCATCCGCGCCGCCTCATGCAGTTGGTAGGCGAAGGCAATCCCGCCGAGATAAGCTGGTGGAACGAACTGTTTAACTCCGATTACCACATTATTCTCGACATCCGCAACGAAGCTGCCGTGGCTTTCCTGGCGCTGAAACAGCTGGATGCATACAACTATAACAACGAAGCCTATACGGCACTGTACAAGTTGCAGAGTGAAGACCAGTCGTTAGAAACTTACTGCCGCCAGTTAGTGCGTTCTACTACCAACAAAATGGTGGGAATATTACTCTGTGTATGCCTGCTCATAGCATTAATGGTGGGCTACTACCTGCTGTATATACGCAAGCGATGGGTAAACCGCATGAACCTGGAACAGGTATTGGATATTAACAAGAAGATATTCTCCGCCTCATTGGGGCGTACGCAAGAGCCGTCCGGAGCCGAGGCCTTGCAACTGGAAGACAATACTTTGAAAGAGATACCCCGCCGCATGGTAAGCGAAGCCTTCGATGCGGTGAACGACCTGCTCACCATCAGCAACCTATCCATTGCCGTGTACAATGAATCGGCACACCGGTTGGAGTTTGCATCCAATCCGCACCGTAATGTGATGCCGCCGTTGGTACAAGCCTGTTTCGACCAACAGAAGTTCCTCTCCGAAGGCAACCTGCAAGCTTTCCCATTGGTAGTTGATGCCGGCGACGAACATCAGCGGGTAGGGGTGTTGTGCCTGGAACGCCGGGAAGGTACGCAGCATGAAACCGACCATCTGCTCCTGGAACTGATAGCCCGATACGTAGGTATTGTGGTATTCAACGCCGTGGTAAAGCTCGCCATGAAGTACCGCGACATTGAATCGGCACAGGAAGAAACGCACCGCGCCTCGTGGGAAGACAGCCTGCTGCACGTGCAGAACATGGTGTTAGACAACTGCCTCTCAACCATCAAGCACGAAACCATCTACTACCCGAGCAAAATCAAGCAAATTATTACCCGTCTGAACAGCCGTACCCTCTCCGAAACCGAGGAGCAGGAGAATATACATGCCATCAGCGAACTGATAGAATATTACAAAGGTATATTTACGCTACTCAGCTCGTGCGCCTCACGACAGTTGGAGGAAGTTACCTTCCGACGCACGGTGATTCCCGTAAGCGAGTTGCTCACCAATGCCGGCAAATACTTCAAGAAAGCATCGAAAGCAGCCTCTGTACCCGTACAATTACACATAGAGCCCCTGCCCGAAGGAACTGAATGGCGGGTATTAGGCGATGAAAACCAACTGGCGTTCCTCCTGGAAAACCTGATTGATGAGGCGCTCACCGTGCAAGGGGAAGGCACGTTGCAACTACGGGCTGCCGTTGATGGCGAGTACATCCGTTTTTTCTTTACCGATACCCGGCGCGAGAAACCGGTAGAAGAACTGAACCAGTTGTTTTACCCCAACCTGGCTCGTATGACCGAAGGAGAACCGGGCGAACTACGGGGTACGGAATACCTGGTGTGCAAACAGATTATCCGCGACCACGACGAATTTGCCGGGCGCCGCGGTTGCCGCATCAATGCCGAACCTGCCACAGGCGGAGGATTTACGGTGTACTTCACCATTCCGCGCCGTTAACCAGCGAAATATAACAAAATAACATACTGAAATGGAAGAGAAGAAATTTAAAGTAATCATCGTTGAAGATGTAAAACTGGAACTGAAAGGTACCGAAGAGATTTTCAGGCACGAGATACCCAATGCCGAAATCATCGGCACTGCTATGACCGAGAACGATTTCTGGAAGCTCATCGAAGTGCAAGTGCCCGACCTGGTACTGCTCGACCTCGGGTTGGGCGGTTCAACCACCATCGGGGTAGACATCTGCCGCAACATCTTTAAGAAGTATAAAGGCGTACACGTGCTCATCTTCACAGGCGAGATTCTGAACGAAAAACTCTGGGTAGATGTACTCGATGCCGGAGCCGACGGTATTATCCTGAAAACCGGCGAACTGCTCACCAAAACCGATGTACAAGCGGTTATGGACGGCAAGAAGCTCGTATTTAACTATCCCATCCTGGAAAAGATTGTGGAACGTTTCAAGAAATCGGTATCTAACGATGCCAAACGCCAGGAAGCTATCATCAGCTATGACATTGACGAGTATGACGAACGCTTCCTTCGCCACCTCGCGCTGGGCTTCACCAAAGAGATGATTGCCGGGCTCAAAGGCATGCCCTTTGGTGTGAAGTCGCTCGAGAAACGGCAGAACGACCTCATCGGCCGCCTCTTTCCCAATGGCGACCGGGTAGGAGTAAATGCCACCCGCCTGGCAGTACGTGCCCTTGAACTGCGTATTATCGACCTCGACAACCTGGAACCGGATGAAGAGTAAATGGCGGTTACCACACCCGGCAACGATGTTCTTCCTGCTCACGCTGGCAGTCATCCTCCTTTCGTGGATATTCGATGTCTACGGCATGAGCGTGCTATTGCCGCAAACGGGCGAAGAAATCCGGGTGCAGAATCTGCTTAGCCCCGAAGGCATCCGGTGGATGCTACGCAATGCCGTTACCAACTTTACTGGATTTGCCCCGTTGGGAATGGTGATTGTAGCCATGTTCGGCATCGGGGTAGCGCAACACTCCGGCTTCATTGATGCCTGCATCCGCAAGGGAGTAGGCAGCCGGCAGGAGAAAACAAAGATTATACTGTGGGTCATTGTATTGGGCTTGCTCTCTAACATCGTGGGAGATGCCGGTTACATCATTTTATTACCCATTGCAGCCAGTTTGTTCCATTCGGTAGGTCTGCATCCGGTGGCGGGTATCATTACTGCCTATGCCTCGGTAGCCTGCGGATACAGCGCCAATGTATTCATGAGTACGGTAGATCCGCTGCTTGCCACCATCACACAGGATGTAGCTGTAAAAGCCGGTATCTATCAAGGAAATACAGACCCGTTGTGCAACTATTACTTCATGGCTTTCTCCACCCTTTTCCTCACAGGAATTATCTACCTCATTACCCGCAAGAAACTGTTACCCATGCTGGGCGAATATACTGGTGGCGCCCTGTTTGAAGGATACAAACAGCTGTCGCGTAAGGAACGGCGGGCACTGATTATTGCTATTCTGGTGGGCATATTGTATGTGGCTGTTATCGGGTGGCTAACCTTTTCGTCGCACGGCATACTGCGCAGTGTAAGCGGGGGACTGATGCACTCGCCTCTGATTGCAGGTATCTTGTTCCTGATATCATTCGGAGCGGGACTCATGGGCATGGTATATGGCTTTACCTCCGGACGCTACCGTACCGACAGTGATGTGATTGAAGGATTGACACAACCCATGCGCCTGTTAGGTGTTTACTTTGTAATTGCTTTCTTTGCCGCACAGATGTTTGCCTGCTTTGAATACTCGCACTTAGACAAGTGCCTGGCCATTATGGGAGCCAACCTGATGTCGTCGGTACACCTGGGTAGCGTGCCTACGTTGATTCTATTTATACTCTTTACCGCCTGTATCGACTTGCTCATTGTATCGGCTACTGCCAAATGGAGCTTCATGGCATTTATTTTTATACCCATGTTTGCCCAAATGGGTATAGCTCCCGATGTAACTCAATGTGCCTTCCGCATTGGCGACAGTGCCATGAATGCCATTACCCCCTTTATGTTCTACATGCCGTTGGTACTTACCTACATGCAACAATACGATACCAAAGCCACTTACGGTTCGTTGGTGAAATATACCTGGCGGTACTCCGTGTACAT
>JAVBVL010000056.1:0-8372 GCA_031554285.1 Bacteroides sp. | reverse complement strand
TCTTCAATATCTTTGCGCATCTGCTCCGTCCAGGGTTCGGCTCCGAAAGCGCCGGCTTTCAGCTTGAACTCTTCGCGGGGAATACCGGAGTCCTTAATGGCGTCGGCAATGTATAGCGCGTATGAAGGCGTACAACACAACATCGTCGAACCAAAATCGTGCATCAATGTAATCTGCTTTTCGGTGTTACCGCTCGACATTGGGATAACTGATGCACCGATATTCTCGGCTCCCTGGTGTGCCCCCAATCCTCCGGTAAACAAACCATATCCGTAAGATACCTGGAAGATATCCGATTTGTCGGCACCGTAAGCAGTGAAGCTGCGTGACAAACATTCTGTCCAGGCTGCCAGGTCCTTGCGGGTATAACCTACCACTGTCGGTTTGCCTGTAGTACCCGATGAAGCGTGGATACGTACAATCTGGCTCATCGGCACGGCACAAAGTCCGAACGGATAATTGTCGCGCAAGTCCAGTTTGGTGGTAAACGGTAACTTTACAATGTCATCAATACTGTTTATATCATCAGGAGTAATTCCCATCTCCTGCATTTTCTTCCGGTAGAAAGGTGTATTCAAATACACATGCTCTACAATCTTCTTCAATCGGATGCTTTGGATTTTGCGCAAACTTTCGCGATCCATGCATTCGATACTTTCGTTCCAAATCATGCTTTTTTCTGTATTTTTATTTTTAAATTCCTCTATTTCGTGATAAGATGTTGCAAAGTAAAGGATTTATTTGGAAAAACAATTTGTTTATATCAACAATTTTGCCGAATATTGTCGCCCGTTTCATATACCTGATTAGTAACCGAAAACGCCCGCCACATGAATTTTGAACTCGTTTCTCCTTATAAGCCTACCGGCGACCAACCTGAAGCTATTGACCAACTGGTAAATGGCATACAAGAAGGCACTCCTGCACAAACTCTGTTAGGTGTTACCGGTTCGGGAAAAACATTTACCATTGCCAATGTTATTACCCAGATAAACAAGCCTACGCTGGTGCTGAGTCATAACAAGACATTGGCCGCCCAGTTATACAGTGAGTTCAAAGGCTTCTTCCCCAACAATGCGGTAGAATATTATGTGTCTTATTATGATTACTACCAGCCCGAAGCTTACCTGCCAGGCTCAGATACTTATATAGAGAAGGACCTGGCTATCAACGATGAAATTGACAAGCTGCGTCTGGCTGCTACCTCTGCCCTGCTGTCGGGACGGAAGGATGTAGTCGTGGTATCGTCCGTATCCTGTATATATGGTATGGGTAATCCATCCGATTTTTATGAGAATGTGATCGAGATACAATGCGGAAAGTTGTTAGACCGCAACGTATTCCTGCGCCGCTTGGTCGATAGTTTATATGTGCGCAACGACATCGATTTGAACCGTGGTAATTTCCGCGTAAAGGGTGATACGGTTGATATTTACCTGGCCTATAGCGACAACTTGTTGCGTGTAGTATTCTGGGGCGACGAGATTGAAGCCATCGAAGAGGTAGATGCGGTAACGGGCTATACTATTGCCCCGTTTGGAGAGTATAAGATATACCCCGCCAACCTGTTTATGACTACCAAAGAGGCCACCCTGCGGGCCATTCACCAGATTGAGGACGACCTGACCAAACAAGTGGCCTATTTTGAGTCGATGGGACGCGAATATGAGGCGAAACGCCTGTATGAGCGGGTTACTTACGATATGGAGATGATTCGCGAATTGGGTCATTGTTCAGGTATAGAAAACTATTCGCGCTACTTTGACGGTCGTGAAGAAGGTACACGTCCTTACTGCCTGCTCGACTTCTTTCCGGAAGATTTCCTGATTGTAATCGACGAGAGCCATGTCAGTGTTCCGCAGATACGTGCCATGTACGGGGGCGACCGCGCCCGCAAAATTAACCTGGTGGAGTACGGTTTCCGCCTGCCGGCCGCTATGGATAACCGTCCGTTGAAGTTCGAAGAGTTTGAAGCCTTGGCCCGTCAGGTTATTTATGTCAGCGCCACCCCTGCCGATTATGAATTGATTCAAAGCGAAGGTATTATTGTGGAGCAGGTAATTCGCCCTACCGGATTGTTGGATCCGGTTATCGAGGTACGTCCCAGCATGAATCAAATTGACGACCTCATGGAAGAGATTCAGCAACGTGTGGAGAAAGGCGAACGTACCTTGGTTACTACCCTTACCAAACGGATGGCCGAGGAGTTGGCAGAATACCTGTTAAACAACAATGTGCGTTGTAACTACATTCACAGTGATGTAGAAACGATGGAGCGTGTTAAAATCATGGACGACCTCCGTCAGGGAATATACGATGTGTTGATTGGGGTAAACCTGTTGCGTGAGGGACTCGACTTACCCGAAGTATCCTTAGTTGCTATCCTCGATGCCGATAAGGAAGGTTTCCTCCGCTCCCACCGCTCGTTGACACAAACTGCCGGACGCGCTGCCCGAAATATAAACGGGAAAGTAATTATGTATGCTGATAAGATGACGGATAGTATGAAGCTGACCATTGAGGAGACCAATCGTCGCCGCGAAAAACAGTTGGCATATAACCAGGAACACGGCATTACCCCACAACAGATTAAGAAAGCCCGCAACCTGGCAGTGTTTGGAGGTTCGGCTTCAGAGATGGACGAACTGCGCAAAGAGTCCAAAGCCTATATTGAACCTACGGGTATTCAGTTAGCTGCCGACCCGGTGGTACAGTACATGAGCAAACCACAATTACAAAAGAGCATTGACCGTACCCGCAAGTTAATGCAGGAAGCCGCCAAGAAGCTCGACTTTATCGAAGCTGCCCAATACAGGGACGAGTTGCTGAAGATGGAAGATTTACTGAAAGAAAAGTAATAGCGCTTTATTCATGTACTTTCTCACAAGGAATAGTCAGCACAAAGCGGGTTCCCCTATTCAACTCCGAAGTTACATGGAATGTACCTCCCATTAGCTGTACCAGATTCTTTGAGATAGCTACTCCAATACCCGTACCTCCATATTTGGCGGCCAATGAGGCGTCATGCAGTTGGTTAAACGGTTTGCCCAAATCGTTCAGTTTTTCTTTGGCGATACCAATTCCTGTATCTTCTACCGTAAAACGTACGCCATCCGGTACTACGTTGTATCCAAACTTCACATACCCGTTTTCAGTAAATTTGATGGCATTGCCTATCAGGTTGTCTAATATTTGGCGTATGCGGGTGTAATCCAGAATAAACAAGCCTTGTGCATCTTCGCCTGATTCATCGTACACAAAATCAATGGTTTTATTATTCATTGCTTTGGAGGCGGCAAACGAGAAATAGATATACTTCATCAGTTCGTTCAGGTTACCGGCTTCCGGAGTTACTTTCATCTGCCCGGCATCAATCTTGGAAATGTCTAGCAAGTCGCCAATCAACTTCAATAATTGGTTGGCATTTTTGGTCACAATCTCCATGAACTCCTTTTTAGTATCTGAGTCTATGGCATCTTCACCCTCCTGGCATACCAGGTCGAGGAATCCCACAATGGCATTCATTGGTGTACGTATTTCGTGGCTCATGTTAGCCATAAAGGTACTCTTTAGTTTGTCCGATTCTTCAGCTTTGTTACGCGCAGCAATCAGTTCCGCTTCCAGGTTCTTTTGTTCGGTAGTATCATACACAATGCCGTCACGATATACCACTCCATCTCTCACAAAGCCTTTCGACTGCATCTTGAGCCATAACACCTTATCGCCTGCCAGGAAGCGGAACTCCGATACGGCAGGTTCCAGATTCTGCGTAGTACCTACAATGCGTGGGATGGTCGCCGCTTTATCTGCCGGATGTATATAAGCAAGGAACAAAGAAAAGTCTTTTTTCAACTCTTCAATGCTGTGGCCAAGCATTTGCTCGAGGTTGCCTGAGGCATAATCAAGTATAATATGTCCGTCTTCTACATGAGTACGATAAATGGCGCTATTGATAATATTGTTGGTTATATCATTTATCTGTTGAGCTTTCAGTAACAACTCGGTTTGTGAGAGTTTTAGCTCAGCTTCTATTTTTTTGCGTGCGGTAATATTAAGGGCAAGTCCATCCCAAATATAGGCGGTGCGGTTATTATTACGTGGAATCTCGGCAAAGTCCAACCATACTAACTCGCCGGTGTCCGGACGTGTAAAGCGAACCTCTTGTTTGAAGGGCTTATTAGCCTTTGCTGCTGTTTCCATGTTCTCCAAATCCTCCGGGTGTACCTGTGCCCACAATTTGGTGATATCCTGGCCTACCTCCTGCATATTTACCCCCAAAATGGTTTCAATACCTTTGCTGGCATATAGCAAACGAGGTATTTCTCCGGGGTTACGTTGAAGTTGAAAGGAGAATGAATGGGGCATGTTATCGGTCATCGCCTTGAGGCGTTCTTCGCTTTCGGTCTTTTCTGCTAACAAAGCTTCCAGTTTGTCTTTGTATTCAATGACTTTGGCTTCATTGTTCTTTATCTCAGTAACATCGGCAAAAGTAATCAAGTGAACATTCCTGCCATCCGTCCATTTGGCAATAGAATCGTTCATCTGGAGCCACATCTTGTAATCGGGATTATAGTTTTCCCATTGATAGGGTTCTCCAAGCGGCCTCTTCATTACCTCATGAAGTTTGCAATACGGACACGGGCCATCGAAAGAAGAGAGTGCTTCCCAACATTTCCTGCCTTCAATTTCGTAGGGATAATCTGACTTCAATCGTTTGTTGGCAAATAGTATTTCATATGTATCCACATCGCATACATACACTTTTGCCATAGTATTGTCGAGCACAATTTGTAACGGATCCGTGTTACGTAGATTCTTATTATTCATAAATGTTGATAGTGTTGCACTGTTTCCTGGTCTCTTCTAATTCGCAAATATAAAAAAAAACTGATATTTTCGTATTGCATATTCTGTATTTTGTGCTTTTGCAACGTTTTTCTCCGTTTTTTTGCTTGTCGAAATAGATTTATTCTATTTTTGTCGCGTATAATTCTAACTTTTACACAAATGGACGAATCGCAATTGAATAGTCACAACAAAACAGAATATCCGCCCATGCATACGGCAGAGCATCTGTTAAATGCTACTTTGGTACAGTTATTTGGATGTCCCCGCTCCAAGAACGCCCATATTGAACGAAAAAAGAGCAAGTGCGATTACCAGCTTGCCTCCTGCCCTACCGACGAGCAGGTACAACTCATTGAAGCGAAGGTAAACGAAGCCATTCAAAGCCGGTTGCCGGTAACCATTCAATTCATGAGCCGTGACGAAGCTAAGGACTTGGTTGACCTGAGTAAACTGCCCGATGATGTAAGTTCCACTCTACGTATTGTCCGCGTAGGTAATTACGATGCTTGTGCCTGCATTGGTCAGCATGTGGAGAATACATCGGAGATAGGAACCTTCCGCATCATCAGTCACGATTATGATGCCGATAGAGGCACTTGGCGTGTCCGTTTTAAATTGGTGGATTAAGATAATTTTTGCTGTATATATACTAAATATTCCCCCTGTTTTTATCGGCATTTCGTTACGTTTGCATCATTCAAGCAAAGAATGAGTTTTACATTAATTTTATATCTAATCATGAAACAGCTCCCCACCCTAAGAAAGGCGTATGTATTCGTCATTCTACTGAGCTATTTGGCGGCATTCTCGCCGGTAATGGCGCAGATACAACAAATGACAAGAGGCAATGCCTTATACGAAACAAATCCCGAGTTCTTTAAAACCGAAGAAGCCCGTCGCGTTGGCGACCAGGTGCTGGCTTTTCAACGTTGTACCGGCGGTTGGCCGAAGAACATCGATATGGCTCGCCGCATGACCGACCGTGAGCTTGCACAAGTACTGGCGGATAAATCGCGTAGTGACGACTCTACCATCGATAACGATGCCACTACCACACAGATGATTTACTTAGCCCGCCTGTATCAGCAAACCCATGATGTGCGATACCGCGATGCTTTCTGCCGGGGAGTAGAGTACCTGTTGAGCGGACAATACGATAATGGCGGATGGCCGCAATTCTGGCCCGGTCCGCATGGGTATCAGGTACATATTACTTTCAATGACGATGCCATAGCCAATACGTTGGATATGATATACGACATGATGAATACCCAACCACCCTACAACGGCGATTTAACGGATGAAGCACTGCGCCAACGCTTGTCGAAAGCTTTCGATAAAGGTATTGAATGCATTCTTGCCACGCAGATTGTAACCAATGGCAAACTAACGGTTTGGTGCCAGCAGCACGACCGCGAAACCTTGAAGCCTGCTCCGGCGCGTGCTTTTGAATTGGCATCGTATTGCACCCAGGAGAGTGCCGCCCTTACACGCTTGCTCATGAAGCTGCCCAACCCCGATGCACGGGTAAAGAAAGCCATTCATGGCGCCATGAAATGGTTTGATACCTATAAACTCACCGGTTTTCGTATTGAACGCACGGGATGGACGCAGGGAGGCGAACGTAACACCCGTTTGGTGGAAGATGCGCAAGCTGCTCCCCTGTGGGCACGTTTTTATGATTTGAAACTTAACGAACCGTTTATCTGCGACCGCGACGGACTGCCGCGCCGCCGGTTGGAAGAAATCGGGTTTGAACGCCGTAATGGGTATAGCTGGTATAACTCCCGCCCTGCCGAGCTCTTTGAACTGTACGATGCCTGGTCTGCTCAATACGACCCCAAGCACAAGGTTAAAGTGAACCTGAACGGCAAAGGAGCCAACGAGAACGGAACCGTCGATATGTTCCGCCGTCCGGTTATTAACCGTGCCGACTTTGATGTGGTGGTAAAACCGGGACAAAGCATTCAGGCTGCTATCGAAAAGGCTCCTCAAACGCCCGATAAACCCTTTAAGATTTTTATTTGCAAGGGAACTTACAACCAGAAGGTAATCATCGACCGTCCTAACATTGTATTGGTTGGCGAGCAACGCGACAGTACTGTGATTGTACTGGCCGAAACAGCGAAAACCCGTGCCATTACCGAATATCACGGGAAGCCTGTAGGCAACGGCGTGATAGTATTACAGGAAGGTGCCGACGACTGCATTATCAGCGGCCTGACGGTGTATAACAACTACGGAACCACCATTGAAGATACCACTACGCACCAGATGTCTATCTTCGGACGTGCCACCCGTACCATCATTATCAACAGTAATGTATGGGCCGACGGTAACGACGCCCTCTCCCTCTGGGCGCCGGAAAGTGGAGGTATGTACTACCATGCCGACCTCGACCTGCGCTGCCCGGGTGTGGACTTCCTCTGTCCGCGTGGATGGTGTTATGTAACCCGCAGCCGCTTTTATGGCGATGGACGTGCCATGATTTGGCACGATGGCCGGGGCGACAAGAACAAGAAACTGGTGATTAACAACTCGACGTTCGATGCCAAATCGCCTACCCTGCTCGGCCGTTATCACCACGACGCGCAGTTCTTCCTGCTTCATTGCAAATTCACAGAACAGGTTATCAATAACAACATCAGTTATGCGTATTCTGATAAGGTACTCGATCCTTGTCCATGGGGACAGCGTACGTATTACTACAACTGTACCCGTCAGGGTGGTCATAGCGGTTGGCTCAATAACAACCTGGAAGAAGCACAAAAGGGGTTGGAATTCTGGAATCTCACAGCCGAATGGACATTTGATGGTAAATGGGATCCCGAACAGCGCATCCGCGACCTTTGGCTGGTGTTGGCTTACTAACAAAAAAAAGACCGGGACATGTATTCCCGGTCTTTTTTTATCTGAATCGCAAGTGGTTATTTACCAAAACTCTTGGCAAAGAATCCTAATGTACACTTGTACATCTCAAAGCTATTCTCTTCACGGGCAAAGCCATGTCCTTCGTTGTACTTAACCATATAAGGAACGTTCACTCCTTTGGCTCGCAGTTTCTCCACAATCTGGTCGGCTTCATTGATATTCACGCGGGGGTCGTTAGCTCCCTGGATAACAAACAAAGGTTTCTTGATTTTATCAACGTGGTATATAGGAGATACTTCTTTGGCAATCTCTGCTTCTGCCGGGTCGTCAACATCGTACCAAATATCTTTCATCATAGCTTTGTAGGGCTTCCAATATTCGGGGAGCGAGTTAAACAGCGTAAAGATGCTGGATACTCCTACGTAATCGGCACCACAGGCATACAAGTCGGGAGTTTTGATGAGTCCCATCAAGGTAGCATATCCACCGTGGCTTGCACCGTAGATGGCAATTTTATCCTTATCTACCCATCCCTGCTCGATGACGTAATTAACACCATCTTCCACATCGTCCATCGCCTTACGTCCTATCTGCTTGAAGCCGGCACGAAGGAATTCTTTACCATAACCACCCGATACACGGAAGTTTACCTG
>JAVBVL010000010.1:0-8427 GCA_031554285.1 Bacteroides sp. | reverse complement strand
TGCCCCGCCAACTGGAAGAAAGGCAGCCAAACGTTGACACCGAGTATAGACCTGGTGGGTAAGATTTAAAAAGCCGCGCTATGTTAGATCCGTTCATGCTTATTCAACTTAAAGAGGTTTTCGCCACGTTACAGGCCGATTGCCAGTTTGATGTACATGTAGCGCCCGAACATGAAAGCCGCGTGCAACTGCTGGAACTTTTGAACGAAGTGACGGCTTGTTCGCCCCGCCTTTCGTGTAGCGTGCAAACGGGCGATACACTGGAGTTTTCCTTGTTGAAGAATGGTGAAAACACACGCATCAAGTTTCGCGGCGTGCCTACGGGACATGAGTTTACCTCGCTGCTTATGGCTATATTGAACAGCGACGGGCAGGGACGAAACTTCCCCGATGCAGCTACCACCGCACGGGTGCAAGCCCTGAAAGGGTCTGTCGACCTTACCACCTATGTATCGCTAAATTGCACCAACTGCCCTGATGTAGTACAAATGCTTAACCTGATGAGTCTGCTGAATCCCGCCATTAGTCACGAGATGGTAGACGGCACCATTAACCTGGAAGAAGTAGAAGCTTTAGACATTAAAGTAGTACCAGCCATTTATGCCAACGGGCTATTGCTGCATAATGGCAGGATAAGTTGGAACGAGCTGCTCACTAAGTTGGAAAATCGAGTGAGAAAACAGGAATAAACCGTTGCATTGTATGCAATAAAGTATTATCTTTGTCAAAGTAACCCTAAAGTAGATTCAATTTAGATTACAGCAAATACAGGGAGGCCAGAAGCCTCCCTTTTTTTGTTGCCTTCCGCAAAGAATCGCCGGAAACTTCACCAAAATTCACTTGACATTTCACCATCTTATTCAAAAAGATGGAGGAATTCTTCAAAAAAGTGGCGAAAAACACCCAAAATCATCGGCTAATACGTAGATTTCATCAAATGAAACGTGCGAATTAGTTGATGAAACGCGCGGATTATCTGATAATCCCGCCGTTTCAGACCATGAAGCATGGAGCACAAACCTACTGTTAATAATCTATAAATCACCTCTTGACAAAAACAACCTCATTATCCTTCCATAATCAGGATTAATTACCTTTTACAGGTGCAGGTAATACTCTTTAGTAAGCGCGATATAGGCATCACTGTATTGGTGTCGCGCTATTTCGGTAAGTAATTCATCTACCTCGCACACACATTCTCCAAAGCGGAAAGCCATCAGTACCCGGCGCACATCGCCTCCGGGCTTGGTAATTACATTCAGCCGGTGGAAAGGAAACAAGTTGCACGCGCGGGCGGCATCGGTTACCCGTTGCATCACTTCAACAGGAATAACTAAGGAGAACACGCCCGTAGCCGAGAGCAATTCGGCTACGCCCGCTATCAACGTTTCATAGGTAAGTAAATCGGTATGCCGGGCGGTGGTGCGTTGAGAGTCGGGGCAACGAAGCGAATCAGTAAAGTATGGCGGATTAGACACAATGGCATCAAACTTCTCCCCCGCCCGACTGCCTGCAAACTCCCTCCAATAGTCGTTGAAATCTTCCTGCACTATATGTATTCTATCTGCCCAAGGCGATTGTGCGACGTTATCACGCGCCTGCGCAGCGGCAGCTTCGTCAACTTCTACCCCCATAATAGATGCCGAGCAACGTTGCGCAAGCATTAAAGCGACCAAGCCCGTTCCCGTACCAATATCAAGCACACGTCGGGCTTCATTCACAGGCGCCCAGGCACCCAGCAGCACGCCGTCGGTGCCTACTTTCATGGCGCAACGATTGTGCCACACGGTAAACTGCTTAAACTTAAAATAGGGATTGCCCATGCCATTGTTTTTTATTGAAAGGGGCAAAAATAATAATTATTGTGAAATGACCGTTCCAACCACTGATATTTGGCACTGTTTTTGTGTTTTTGTTCTGTGCAAACTTTAATATTAAATGGGAATAGATTAACTTTGCAGTCGATTTATGCCTATCACCGATTATGACATAAACTAAAAATTGAACAAAAACAATGATTAAATTAAAATTAGCCCAGGAGTTGGATGACATAACTGAAAACAGTTCGTTTTCTTTAATAACCGATTTTGATAGCAACGACGAAACAGAAAATGACGTGAAGTTGAAAGAAGGGCAAACCTATCCGGTACTTCCCCTGCGCAATATGGTTATATTCCCAGGCGTATTCATGCCTGTATCCGTAGGGCGTAAGTCATCACTCAAACTGGTTCGCGAAGCCGAGAAAAAACAATCGCTTATTGCCATTGTATGCCAAAAAGATCCTTCTACGGAAGATCCCGGATTTGAAGACCTGCACCCGATGGGCGTGGTAGGAAAAGTGGTACGCATTCTTGAAATGCCCGACCAGTCGACAACCATCATCCTGCAAGGCATCAAACGCATAGAACTGATGGGCATTACCGATACTACCCCATATATGCGCGGCCTGATTGAACTTCGCCCGGAAGAGCACCCCGACAAGGATGATAAGGAGTTTCAGGCACTGGTAGATACCTGTAAGGAACTTACCACACGTTTCCTGAAAGCATCTGACGGATTCCACGCCGACTCTACATTTGCCATTAAGAACATCGACAACCACATGTTCCTGGTCGACTTTATCTGCTCTAACCTTCCTTTTAAGAAGGACGATAAAATAGAATTGCTCAACATCAGTTCCTTGCGCGAACGTACGTTCCGTTTGGTAGAAATACTGAACCGCGAGATACAGTTGGCCGACATCAAAGCATCTATCCAGATGCGGGCACGCGAGGATATTGACCAACAACAGCGCGAATACTTCCTGCAACAACAGATAAAAACCATCCAGGACGAACTGGGCGGCAGCGGACAGGAACAGGAAATTGAGGAGATGCGCAGCAAATCGTACCGCATGAAATGGGGTAATGAGATACAGGCCGTCTTTAACAAAGAATTGGCCAAACTGGAACGTACCCATCCGCAATCGCCCGATTTCAGCGTGCAACTTAACTACCTGCAAACCATGTTGAGCCTGCCTTGGGGAGAGTATTCGGAAGACAACCTGAACTTGAAGAATGCCGAGAAGACCTTAAATAAAGATCATTACGGACTGGAGAAGGTAAAGGAACGCATCCTGGAACATCTGGCGGTACTCAAACTGAAAGGCGATATGAAGTCGCCCATCATCTGCCTATACGGCCCTCCGGGAGTAGGTAAAACGTCGTTAGGTAAATCTATCGCTTCGGCTTTGAAGCGTAAATACATCCGCATGTCACTGGGTGGCGTGCACGATGAAGCCGAAATTCGCGGCCACCGCAAAACATACATCGGCGCCATGCCGGGACGTATCATCAAGAGTCTGATTAAGGCAGGTTCTTCGAATCCTGTATTTATCCTCGACGAGATTGACAAGGTAAGTTCCGACCGTCAGGGCGACCCTTCTTCGGCTTTGCTCGAAGTGCTCGATCCGGAACAGAACACTACCTTCCATGATAACTTCCTGGATGTGGACTTCGACTTGTCGAAAGTAATGTTCATTGCTACGGCGAATAACCTGAACACCATTCCAGCTCCGTTACTGGACCGCATGGAACTTATTGAAGTAAGCGGATACATAACCGAAGAGAAGATAGAGATTGCCCGTAAGCACCTTACACCGAAAGCCCTGGAAGCTAACGGAATGAGGAAGGATGCTATCAAGATTGGTAAAAATACCCTGGAAGCCATCATTGAAAACTATACCCGCGAAAGCGGCGTGCGCGAACTGGAAAAGAAAATCGGTAAGATTCTCCGCAAGTCGGCGCGCCAATATGCTACCGACGGTTACTTCCTGAATACGGATATCAAGCCTGCCGACCTGTACGATTTCCTGGGCGCACCGGAATATACCCGTGACAAGTATCAGGGCAATGAGTACGCCGGTGTGGTAACAGGCTTGGCATGGACAGCCGTAGGCGGCGAGATTCTCTTTGTAGAAACCAGCCTGAGCCGCGGTAAAGGCGGGCGACTGACACTGACAGGTAACCTGGGCGATGTTATGAAAGAATCGGCCATGTTGGCACTTGAATACATCAAAGCCCACAATACCCAATTGAATATTGATGAGGAGATTTTCGACAACTGGAACATCCACGTACACGTTCCCGAAGGAGCTATTCCTAAAGACGGTCCATCGGCAGGTATTACCATGGCTACTTCTTTAGCTTCGGCGCTTACTCAACGCAAGGTGAAAAAGAACCTGGCGATGACAGGCGAGATAACTCTACGCGGCAAGGTGCTTCCCGTAGGCGGTATCAAGGAAAAGATTCTGGCTGCCAAACGTGCCGGTATTAAGGAGATTATCCTGAGCGTAGAGAACAAGAAGAACATTGACGAGATACAGGACTTGTACCTCAAGGGACTTACGTTCCATTACGTGAGCGACATCAAAGAGGTATTTGCCATTGCGCTTACCAAAGAGAAGGTAGCCGATGCCATTGACCTTACCGTTAAGAAAGCTACCAAAGAATGACATTCGAGTTACAACATACCGATGCCAAAAGCAATGCCCGTGCCGGACTGTTAACAACCGACCACGGACAGATTGAAACACCTATCTTCATGCCGGTAGGCACATTGGGCTCTGTAAAAGGAGTTCACCTACCGGAACTGAAGGAGGATATCAAGGCCCAGATTATTCTGGGTAATACGTACCATTTGTACCTGCGACCGGGATTAGAGGTTTTGGAGAAAGCAGGCGGGCTGCACAAGTTTAACGGGTTCGACCGCCCCATGCTTACCGATAGCGGTGGTTTCCAGGTATTCTCACTCTCGGGCATACGTAAGTTGCGTGAAGAGGGAGCCGAATTCCGTTCGCACATCGACGGCAGTAAACATATCTTCACCCCGGAGAAGGTTATGGACATTGAACGCATCATAGGCGCCGATATCATGATGGCATTCGACGAGTGTCCGCCGGGCGATTCTGACTATGAATATGCCAAAAAATCGATGGGACTCACCCACCGTTGGCTCGACCGTTGCATAGCACGCTTCAACGAAACAGAACCCCGGTACGGTTATCATCAGTCGCTATTCCCCATTGTACAAGGATGTGTATACCCCGACCTACGCAAGCAATCGGCCGAATTCATCGCTTCCAAAGGCGCCGAAGGCAACGCCATTGGCGGACTGGCCGTAGGTGAACCTACCGAGAAGATGTACGAAATGATTGAACTGGTGAACGAGATATTGCCCACCGACAAACCGCGCTACCTCATGGGCGTAGGCACGCCGGTGAATCTGCTGGAAGGAATTGAGCGCGGAGTAGATATGTTTGATTGTGTAATGCCTACCCGCAACGGACGCAACGCGATGCTGTTTACCAAAGACGGTATTATGAACATGCGCAACAAGAAGTGGGAAATGGACTACTCGCCCATTGAAGCCGACGGAGCCTCGTATGTAGATACCTTATATAGTAAGGCGTATCTGCGCCACTTGTTCCACGCCGAGGAGTTGCTTGCCATGCAGATTGCATCGGTACATAACCTGGCATTCTACTTGTGGTTGGTAGGCGAAGCCCGTAAACATATTATTGCAGGCGACTTTTCAACCTGGAAGCCCATGATGGTGAAACGTGTGTCAACAAGATTATAAGGACAATGAAATTTAATCAGTACATCAAGAAAATCGATTGGTACATCATCAAGAAGTTCCTCGGAACCTACGTGTTTGCCATCGGTCTGATTATCTCCATCGCGGTAGTGTTCGATTTTAACGACAAGATGGATAAATTCATGGAGAACGATGCTCCGTGGACGGCTATCGTGTTTAACTACTACCTCAACTTCATTCCTTACTTTGCCAACCTGTTCAGCCCACTGTTTGTGTTCATTGCCGTTATCTTCTTTACCTCCAAACTGGCGGAGAATTCGGAGATTATTGCCATGTTCTCTACCGGGATGAGCTTTAAACGGTTGATGCGCCCGTACATGATTTCGGCAGCCGTCATTGCAGTGGTTACTTTTATATTGGGAGCCTACATCATCCCCATAGGAAGTACTACCCGCCTGAACTTCGAGGATAAATACGTAAAACGAAAGAAGCAAACCGCCGTAAGCAACGTGCAACTGGAAGTTGACCACGGGGTTATTGCCTACATTGACAATTACCAGGACTACAACAAAACGGGAAACCGCTTCTCGCTGGATAAATTTGTCGACAAAAAACTGGTATCCCACCTCACGGCACGCCGCATTACCTATGACACCACTGCTGTAAACAAGTGGACCATCCAGGATTATATGATCCGTAACATGGATGGCCTCAAGGAAAGTATCACCCGGGGCGACCGTATGGATACCATCATTGCCATGGAACCGGCAGACTTCCTGATTATGAAACATCAACAGGAAATGTTTACCAGTCCGCAACTGGGTAGTTACATTGAAAAACAACGTCAACGCGGTTTTGCCAATATCAAAGAGTTCGAAATTGAGTATCACAAACGCATTGCCATGTCGTTTGCCTCGTTTATCCTGACGGTAATCGGACTGTCACTCTCTTCACGTAAAGTAAAAGGAGGCATGGGATTGAACCTGGGAATCGGGTTGGCATTGAGTTTCTCGTACATCCTGTTTCAAACCATCAGCTCTACCTTTGCCGTAAATGGAAACATGCCACCGGTTATTGCCGTATGGATACCCAACCTGCTTTACGCCGTAATTGCCTTCTTCCTTTATAAAAGGGCACCGCAGTAGGAAGTGGTAAAATAAAAAGAGGATAAACCCCGATGGATTTATCCTCTTTTCTTTTTTGTTGTATTCATTTCCTCTTTTGTCCTTTACTTCCGCTTAAACCTGTTTATCCAGGTAAGCCGAAAGTTGCGCGGCAGAGATGTTTTTGGCAACAATAACACCATTTCCATCTACTAAATAGTTAGCGAATCCACGGTTCAAACGGTATTTCCGATAAATTCCCGAATCCTCTCCCTTTGTTTCTACAAAACAGGTGGGAGTAACTATTTGATCCTTGCGAATGGCTTCTTCAAATATTGAACCGTATGGATCAAACGATACGGAAACCATTTTCACATTTTGAGAAGTACGAAGCATGTGATTCAACAATGCGTTTTGTGTACGCGACTCTGCATCATAACTTGCCCAAAAACTCAGCAATACATACTGACCTTTTTTATCGGCCAGTTTCAGGACGGATTGCTCGCCCGATGTAGATTGGATGGTAAAATCCGGGGCTACATCACCCTCACTTAACCCACTGGTGGGTTTATCTTTCTCAACGAAAGCGGTCAAGGAACTAATTAGTAATACAACAAAAATCCACTTTACATACTTCATGTAATTCGGTTTTAGTTAATACTAAATTCAGGACTGTCCTATAAACAGTAGTTTCATCCCGAATTCTTGCTTTAAAGCCCTGTCTATTCTGATAAATCCACTGATTATCAAAGGCTTTTTAGTGAAACCGGGGGCAAAGGTAAGGATAAAATAGTTAAATGACCAAATAAATAAACAAAAATATCATTTTTGCAAGTTATATTTCATGCTTTTTAGCATAAAAACAGACTTTTTTCTCTACTTTTGCAGCATATTTCAATGTATATACACATATCATGCAACCAATCAACACAGAACTTATTCTGATCCGTATTACCGGAGAAGATCGTCCGGGACTTACCGCCTCCGTAACTGCCATTCTGGCGAAGTACGATGCCACCATTTTAGACATCGGTCAGGCAGACATTCATAATACGCTTTCACTGGGCATTCTTTGTATGACAGAGGAACAGCACTCCGGATTCATCATGAAGGAATTGCTCTTCAAAGCTTCTTCGCTGGGTGTTACCATCCGCTTCTTCCCTATCTCTGCCGAAGAGTATGAGAGTTGGGTAAACATGCAGGGAAAGAACCGGTATATCCTTACCTTGCTGGGACGCAAACTCTCGGCACGGCAGATTTCGGCAGTTACCCACATCCTGGCGGAGCAAGGAATGAACATCGATGCCATTAAGCGTTTAACCGGACGTATCCCGCTCAATGAAACGGAAGCTACCACACGCGCCTGTATTGAACTGTCGGTGCGCGGTACGCCAAGCGACCGCGAGAAAATGCAGGAACAACTCATGCGACTGTCGAGCGAACTGGATATGGACTTCTCCTTCCAACAAGATAATATGTACCGCCGCATGCGCCGTCTGATTTGTTTCGATATGGACTCTACATTGATTGAGACAGAAGTTATCGACGAGCTGGCAATACGCGCCGGCGTAGGCGAACAGGTCAAGGAAATTACCGAGCGTGCCATGCGCGGCGAAATTGACTTTACCGAGAGTTTCCGCGAACGGGTAGCCTTGCTCAAAGGTCTGGATGAATCGGTGATGCAGGAAATTGCCGAGAACCTGCCCATCACTGAAGGTGTAGAACGCCTGATGTACGTGTTGAAAAA
>JAVBVL010000123.1:0-7209 GCA_031554285.1 Bacteroides sp. | reverse complement strand
CCCATGACCGTTAACTTAGCATGTCCCTTATCGCCTTGTGCGTTAAGGTACAGCTGGTCGTGGTGGTCGAGCTCTTCCAGGTTTACATGAGGGTCGTACCCTTTCCAGGTAAAAAGGCGGTAGTCTTCCAGCTTCAAGCCAAAACTCACTTTGGTTTTGTAGAAAAGCCCCATATACAGTTTGGAACTGAAGCCGCTTCCCATGTTGTAATCACGGTCGATGTTGCGGTAATGGTCGGTAGCACTTCCACCCAGGAGGATACCATTGAAATAAGCCGTTATGGCAAAGTTCAACCGGTCGCTCATACGCGAACCATACATACCTCCCACACCCAAAGCGGCGGCCTCAGACAAGCGGTAGGAGTTTACTTTCTCACCGTCGAAAATCACGTCGGAATCGTAATAATCAAAATGCTGAAAGATACCCACATGCAGCCGTCGATGCTTATTCTTTAAGGGGATGTTGGCACCCCATAGCTGCCCGATAGCATTCACACTACTGATAAGCGGTTGCCGGGAGAACATATTGAAAGTAGCACGAAGCGTAAAAGCGTCGTACGGCTTGTCATTTTCTTTGTCAAACAGATTACCATAAATCAAGTTGAGGTCTACGTACATTCCGTTATCTATCTCACGCTCAATCTCCGAATCCTCGGCTACGGCGCGGTGACCGGCAGTAATGTAGAACAAGGCCGGTGTACTTTTTAACGAACGCCCGCGAATGTTACGCCGCCGCCAGGCATCCCCGCTAAGTACGCGGTTCAATCCCCGCATGGGCGAAACAAGTGTTGCCAGGAATTCGCGCCCGAAACGTTGAAAGCCTGTGGTACGGTCGTCGATAATCAGGTCGGACAGGCGGTAAGTTACCTCACCCAGGCAAGCCCCACCTATGGATGTGGCAATGAAGTCGTTAATGGCAGGCGGTTCATTCTCCATCAGGAACTCCCACATCAGGCTACCACCTACCGAGTACGGTAGCGATTCCCAGAAGCTTAAACCGTTACAGCGGGCGGTGTTGAAGTACAAACCTCCGTGATAAGGATGTGCAAAGAGGTTGGTCGAGAACTTATCATTGTCCCACACAAAGCCGTGGCGGATGTTATCTTTCATGGTGTTGATGCTGATATAGGCATAATCGCCCCGGATGGCAAAGCGGTCAAACGCCCATACACCGATGTTAAGCCCGGCTGTTTCAATAGCTGCTTTCAGTGGATTTTTGCGAGGTACAAGGATAGAGTCGTTGTAGTGATACTTTAATAGACCTAACCTTTTGGCTACTTCACGCATTGTCATCGTATCTACTTCGGCAATGAGTTGTGCCGGGAGCGGCAAGGTACAACACAGGGTGAGCAATACTCCTAAGAATCTTTTCATCTTTTTTCACTTTGTGGTTTACGCTGCAAAGATAGGAGAGATTCCGGGATTTCCGATGTCCCATTTTTCAGAACTAATTGCCCTTTTAGAATCTTCTGCCTCTCAAAGCAGCCAAGGAACAAGTATTTTTGCGATTTCAGCAATATTTTTTGTCCATTTCATAATTATCGTGCCTGCATTTACAGATTCATTCAAGAATAAACGCTGTATCTTTGCACTAAAAACAAACAGGTATGTTTCAACAAATAGCCTTGATGGCACCTTTTTTCATCAGCTTATTCTGGGCCATTGTCTTTATCATCAATCGCAGCAACAACAGCCGCTCGCAAAACGCCTGGATATTCTGCTCCCTGTTGGCGGCGGCCTTCTCGCTTATATGGGCCATTTACCTGCCGGGGGTAACCAACTATCACCTCTTTTACAAGATTGAAATTGCCGAATCGTTCGTCTTGCTATCCTATTCCGCCTGCTTGTTTTTCTTCTTCCGCGCCTTGATTGACGAGCGCCCCTTTGGGTGGATAGAGTTCTTTTGGTTTCTGCCGCCCATGTTGATAGGCGGTATCACCACGGGCCTCTTCCTGTACATCGGCGAGGAACAATCGGCAGCCTTCTCACAAGCCGTTAATGAACGTGGCAGCCTGGCAGCCTTTACCAGCCCCATGTACCGGGTACTGCAATTTGTGTATTTCGACTTGCTTAACTGGACGTTGCGGGTGCAGATAGTCGTTGTGTTGGTATACGCCACCGTACGTCTGTTGCGGTACCGCCACCGTCTGGCACAGTTCTTTTCCGACCTCGACGGCAAGTCGCTGGAGAATCAGCGCGACATCCTCATAGGTATTTATGCCGAGATAGCCCTGCTGGCTGCCCTGTCGGTAGGCCGGCTGTACTACCGCAACCATCCCGATATGGCTACCGCATTGCTGCTGGCACTTACTGCCATTACCTTTTTCCTGAGTTTCCAGGTATATAACATGAAGTACAGCGTCGAAGATTTTGCCGAAGAAGAGAAAGAGGCCGACCGCCAGGAGCAAGCAGAGGAAGCCAATTCAACACCCAACGAAGACCCGGCTGTAAAAGAAGCCAACAAACGAAGATACAACGACCTTGCCGACGACTTTGAACGCATCATCGTTGACAAGCAGTTGTTCCTGCAGCCCGACCTCCGCGTGAGCGATGTTGCCAAACTGCTCAACACCAACCGCACCTACATCTCTGCCCTGATGTCCGAAAAGTTTAATTGCACCTTCTCGTACTATGTTAATGCCCGGCGTATTGAGTACGCCAAGCAACTCATCAAGGAGAAGCCCTACCTGGCATTAGAGCAGGTATCCGAGCAATCGGGCTTTGTATATGTGACCTCTTTTTGCCGCATCTTTAAGGAGTATACCGGCATGACGGTACGGGCTTGGCAGCATAAGAGATAAGAAGGAAGTGAGTTGGCTACAAATTGTAGTCAACTGAGAATGTATGCACCTACATAGCCAACAATTCTTCCGACATAAACTCAGTTTGATATATTTTTTATATTTGTGTCAATAGAATTGAGCAATGTTTGCCTCTTTGCTCAATTAATAGTTTCCAATCTATCATCTATCACCAAAACAGCGCAACAGGCTACTACTTAAATAGATAAGTCGATGATAGATGCATTTTTATCTATCACCCGCATCTATCATCTATCACCGTGTGTCGTCCTGATTTTAGTGGTTGTTTATTCTTTATTATCAGGTTATTAAGGCATACTTCGGCTTTCATTAAGTGAGTCCACCTGGGCGGGCTCATCGTCCCACCAAGCAGGGCTCATCGTCCCTGCCGGGTGGGCTCACTTAATTACGGTATGAAAGCGGCTAAATGTACGGTAAAAACGTAACTAATAACACAAATAAACCTTATACTACTGCTTGGACGATACATAACTCAGCAAGGAGGAATATCAACTCAAGAAAAGTAGATAGACAATAAAAGGCTACCCTCGCGGATAGCCTTTTACACTAATTACCAAGATGCATTAAAGCGATGAGTGGTCATCGGTACCTGCGTTAAAGCTACCTGTTCCAAATTCATTCAGAAGCGGAGTAGTTGTAGTTACCCCTGTACAACATCTGTAAATAGTGCAACCTGAAGCACCAGCTATTGAACCTACTTTAATAGTTCCTCCTGTAATATCCGGTTGCACATTGTGCGACATATGAATAGTTGTATATGTACCCGACCCTATAATACCCCCAGTTATTAAAGAACCGGTTGTATTCACTATACCCTCATTTCTACAGCACTGTATTTTGCCATAATTACCACTGTTGATACCAGTCATATATCCAACTATTCCTCCTGCATAAGAGCTGCCGATAGAAGGAGATGTTCCTCCTTTTACTAATCCTCTATTCAAACAATTATAAATACCGCTACTTTGAGTACCGCGGCCCACTATCCCCCCTATCATTAGACCTTTTTCCATAATTTGTGTCACATCCAAATTACCTGTTGAGGCACAATATAAAAGCTTGCTACTACTACTAGTATTTCCTACAATACCACCCACATAGCTAACAAATATTGAAGCATCACCTGTAAAAGCAAACTTACCAGCAAATATACAATGGCTAACCGTAGTAGAATTTATGCTACCTGCAATTGCTCCTACATATCCTCCGCCTAAAGATTCATTAGTTCCACTATAATTCAAGTCTGCTGCCACATACAAGTTTGCTATATTTGCGTTTTGCACATACCCCAAAAAACCCGCATATGAAGCAACACCGACTTTTATTGTTCCACTAATAATATGACCTCCGCCATCAAAGGTCCCCTTGAAAGGGTTGGCTCCCGTTCCTATCGGTGTCCAGGTAGCAGCAGCATCTATCTTTATATCGGTAAGAAGCTTAACTGTTTTAGATGCAAAACCCTCTCCACCATTCACTCTCGTAACAAAATCTTTAAGATGCGCAGCTGTGGTTATACTATAAGTATCTCCACTGACCGGCATAGTAGAAGCAGTTGTATTGCTGTCAAACACAGCTACATCCAAGTCACTCAAACCACTCGCCGTTGTGAGCTTCACGTCATAAAGCTTACCAGCAACATACGAAACCGAATTACTCGATACCGAATAATTATAAATTGTTCCATCCGTGCAGGTAACTGCTAATGCCAAAGGATTAGTAGAAGGAAACACAGCCATGTATGCTGTGAAACTTGAAAAAGTAGTAACTGCTTTCCCATCCTCTTCAAGTATTTGCATAACCTGCTGCTTGGCTTTTCCATCTTCCATCCAACAATCATCCGACGAGAGTTTCATTGACACCACCATATTCTCCGCATCTTGTGTACTCAACGAGAGCGATTGAGGAAACTTGCCTCCCAAATCTATCACAAATTTCAATACTGCTACCATATGTGTAAACCCAAGCGGCTGAGACAAATCGGAGCTCATAGCCACCATATAGTTGTAGTCGCTTAAGTGCGCCGTTGAAGCAGATCCTTTTTGCACTTGCCCCAGCACAGACATACGCCAGTCTGCTTTATATTTATCTGCTCGCGAAAAAGGATAGAGTGCATAGTAATTACCAGTGCTCACCGGAACTGTTCCGGTAAATGTGGCCGAACTGGTATTATCGCTCGTGGTAGTAAACTCCTCCCCGAGAGAGGCGCCCTGACACAACATAAACTTATCGCCGTTCTTCCACTTTACAGACAAGCCACTGGTGCCTACAGTACCGGAAGAAGCGTCCGTATGAGTTAACCTTGTTATCGCATCTCCTTGAGTGGCTACAATAGATACTTGTTTGCCCTTGAAGTTATCAACACCTTCCAAATCCAATTGATTGCTACAACCTGTAGCCGTTGACACCAATAACACTCCCGCCATCAGCATCTGATATAAAGTATACTTCTTCATCCGGATTATTCTTCAAAGGTTAAAATATCGTTGATCAACTCTCCCAAATCATTGCCTACCATGGCATCATGATATTGCGTTTGGTTTGCAAACACGCCATTCCCCCGGGGCATGTCAACACCTGCGTTGCCACTCAAGGCCATTACGCCCTCATGCTCCACCTTCATCACTTCGATGACAGGAGCCAAATACATTCGCTTTTCTTCGTGGTTCATTCTATGCTGTTTTAGTTTTAATAATGAATGTTTCAAATGTATGGAGTTGCCGAAAAATTGTCATTAGCATATTCGCAGAACAAATTAATGAATACGCAAAATAAATTATCAAAAACACAAACGCCTATCTCCACATAAGGCATATGCATGTATCCTGATTAGCAAATCAACAAATTGTGCATTCTTCACTCATATTTCCCGCACTATACGGGCCTTTCAATTCATTTTACAACGTATCTTTGCATGTACAAAACGAGGTTCATATATGTTTCAACATTTCGCCACACTTTCTCCTTTCTTTGTCGATATTTTTTGGGCAATCATGCTACTCAGTACCTGGAAGACAAACAGCCGGTCACAGAAAATGTGGACCGCCTGTTTCGGGCTTTCAGCCATACTTACCTTTATATGGGCGGTGTATCTCACCGGCGTACAGGATTACCACCTCTTCTACAAAATAGAAATTGCCGAGACATTCCTTATTCTGTTCTACATGGCCTTTATGTTCTTCTTCTTCCGTACATTAATTGATGAGCGTCCTTTCGGGTGGAAAGAATACCTTTGGCTGCTGCCGCCGCTCATTATTGGCTCCATTACACTGGTACTCTTCCTGGTGTTGGGCGAAGAGCAATCGGCCGCCTTCTCGCAAGCGCTTAATACGCATGCCGACCTGTCGGCATTCACAGCACCGGTGTATAAGGTGTTGCAATTTGTGTATTTCGACCTGATTAATATAGTGGCACGCCTGCAACTACTCTTCGTCATTGCATACGCCACCATACGCGTGGTACGTTACCGGAAGCGGTTGGCGCAACATTTCTCGAACCTCGAAGGCAAATCGTTAGAGAGCCACCGCTCCATGCTCATAGGTATGTACGCTGCTTTCGTCATGATGACAGCCTCAGCTGTAGGACGTACGTTCTATGTTAACTATCCTCTGGTTATCTCTGTCATCCTACTGGTTTCCGCCTATGTCGACTTCTTCCTGGGTTACCTGGTATTCCACCTGGAGTACAGCGTAGAAGAGTTTGCCCTGGAAGAGCAGGAAGCCGACCGCCAAAACCCGCCCGAACGGGAACCCAGCCAACAGAAATACAACGAACTGGCAGAAAACTTCGACCAGGTTATTGACGAGCACAAGCCCTACCTACAAACCAACCTGCGGGTGAGCGACGTGGCACAACTCATGTGTACCAACCGCACGTACGTCTCGCTCATCCTGTCGCGCAAGTACCAATGCACTTTCTCACACTACATCAACAACAAGCGGGTGGAGCATGCCAAAGCATTGATGCGGGAAAATCCCGAACTTACGTTGGAGAAGCTGGCTGTGCAGTCGGGATTTATATATGCCACCACCTTTAGCCGCACGTTTAAACTACATACCGGCATGACTGTACGCGAATGGCAACGGAATTATAGCAATAAGCCTTAATAATTAGAAGCCCTCTTGAATTATTTAATCTTCACACAAGCATATAACTATTCTCAAATAGGCATATAAATAATCGTTTTAGTGCACTGATTCTTTCTTATGAATGCACTAATAAGAAAGAATTAATGCATTCATAAGAAAGATTTAATGCATCGATAAGAAAACCAACATACTAAAAAAGGAATAGTTGTATGAATCTTCGGAGATACATATAGGCAAGAAGGTACTAAAGCTTCGTATGTATGAAATGGGACTGAATCAGAAGTCGCTATCACAATTGATAGG
>JAVBVL010000125.1:0-17888 GCA_031554285.1 Bacteroides sp. | reverse complement strand
GAACCGTATCTTCTGTTTATGGCGTTGATGTATCAGGATTTGTACCGGAAGCTGAAACACATCGGAGTGGGCAAACTTATTACGGCTGTGCCGGTGGATAAAGCGACCGAAGACCGTATCCGCCAAACGGCCGGGACATTCCTGCATGCGCGGATGGAATTGGAAACAGTGGTTGATCCGGCTATCGAAGGTGGATTCATTTTCGATGTGAACGATTACCGGCTGGATGCCAGCATTGCTACCCAACTGAAGCGAGTGAAACAACAATTTATTGAGAAGAACAAGAGAATAGTTTAATTATGTCCGAAAATATAAAAGTAAGCGAAGTATCCGACATTCTACGTCAACAGCTTGAGGGTATTGACACCCGGGTACAACTGGATGAGATAGGTACGGTATTGCAGGTCAGTGACGGTGTGGTACGTATCTATGGGCTTCGCAACGCCGAAGCTAACGAGCTTTTGGAGTTCGATAACGGAATCAAGGCTATCGTTATGAACCTTGAAGAAGACAACGTAGGTGCCGTTTTGTTGGGTCCGACTGATAAAATCAAAGAAGGCTATGTGGTAAAACGTACCAAACGTATTGCTTCTATCATGGTAGGCGAAGGTATGTTGGGCCGTGTAATCGACCCGTTGGGAGAACCGTTGGATGGAAAAGGCATGGTGGGCGGACAATTGTATGAGATGCCGCTTGAGCGTAAAGCTCCGGGAGTTATCTTCCGTCAGCCGGTAAACCAACCGTTGCAAACGGGTTTGAAAGCCATTGATGCCATGATTCCTATCGGGCGTGGACAGCGTGAGTTGATTATTGGCGACCGCCAGACGGGTAAAACAGCCATTGCCATCGATGCTATCATCAACCAACGGGATAACTTCCTGGCAGGCAAACCTGTATATTGTATCTATGTAGCTATCGGTCAGAAAGGTTCTACCGTTGCTTCAATCGTAAATACTTTGCGCCAGCATGGAGCGATGGACTATACCGTGGTAGTTTCGGCTACGGCAGGTGATCCGGCTGCGTTGCAATACTTTGCTCCGTTTGCCGGAGCTGCTATTGGCGAATACTTCCGTGATACCGGTCGTGATGCGTTGGTGGTATACGATGACTTGTCTAAACAAGCTGTATCGTACCGTGAGGTGTCGTTGATTCTTCGTCGCCCTTCGGGTCGTGAAGCTTATCCGGGTGATATTTTCTACCTGCACTCCCGTTTGTTGGAACGTGCTGCCAAGATTATCAATCAGGAAGAGGTGGCCCGTGAAATGAATGATTTGCCCGAAAGTTTGAAAGGATTGGTAAAAGGGGGCGGTTCGCTCACTGCTTTGCCTATCATCGAAACACAAGCGGGCGACGTGTCGGCATATATCCCTACCAATGTGATTTCTATTACTGACGGACAAATCTTCTTGGATACTGACTTGTTCAACCAAGGTAACCGTCCGGCCATCAACGTAGGTATTTCGGTATCCCGTGTAGGTGGTAATGCGCAAATCAAGGCTATGAAGAAGGTAGCCGGTACATTGAAGATTGACCAGGCACAATTCCGTGAATTGGAAGCATTCTCTAAATTTAGCGGTGATATGGATGCTGTAACGGCGCTTACCATCGATAAAGGTCAAAAGAATACACGACTCCTGGTACAGGCACAATACAGCCCGATGTCGGTAGAAAAGCAAATTGCTATCTTGTATTGCGGAACACATGGGTTACTCCGTAACATTCCGTTGGATAAGGTAGAAGAGTTTGAACAACGTTACTTGGAAAGTCTTGCCATCAGTCATCAGGTCGATGTGCTTGATGTATTGAAATCAGGAGTGATTAACGACGGAGTATCAAAGATATTGGAAGAAACAGCCGCTACGGTTGCTAAACAATTCTTATAGTCCTTTGTTTGATTAATCGAGTAACCCTAATTACTTAAAAAATGGCTTCACTTAAAGAGGTAAAAACCAGAATAAATTCGGTACAAAGTACCCGGAAGATAACTTCGGCCATGAAAATGGTAGCTTCTGCCAAGCTGCATAAAGCACAAGGAGCTATTGAGAACATGCTGCCGTATCAAGAGAAGCTGAATAAAATTCTGATGAATTTTCTTCGTGCCGACTTACCGTTTGAGTCTCCTTTTGTTGGCGAACGGCCGGTGGCGCGGGTAGCTGTTGTTGTGTTCTCCTCAAACGGTTCTTTGTGCGGGGCTTTTAATGCCAATGTATTGAAAGCACTATGGCAAACGGTAGATAAGTATCGTGGTTTAGGCAAGGAGAATATTTTGATATATCCTGTAGGACGTAAGGTCGAAGAAGCGGTTGTAAAGGGCGGCTACCAGTCGCAATGCAGCATGCAACGGTTATCTGATAAGCCCTCATACCAGCAGGCTGAAGAGTTGGCGGAAGATATCTTGAAAAAGTTTGTAGCCCATGAAGTTGATCGGGTGGAACTTATTTATCACCATTTCCATTCCATGGCTTCGCAAAAGCTTGTACATGACCAGTATTTGCCGATTGATTTAGCTGCGGTAAGTCAGGCAACAATAGCCGAAGACTCGAAGCGTAATTACGACTACATCATTGAGCCGTCGGCAGGGGAGTTGTTGAACGAATTGCTTCCTAAGGTGCTGTGTCAGAAGATGTATACGGCAGCATTAGACTCTAATGCTTCTGAGCACGCCGCCCGTACATTAGCTATGCAAGTGGCTACGGATAATGCAACCGATCTTATTCAGGAACTTACTAAGCAATACAATAAAACCCGACAGCAAGCTATTACAAACGAACTGTTGGATATCATTGGCGGTTCTATGAAGTAAGAATAGGACTGTTTTTTTAAATAGTAAAATTGAGACCAGCTAATTCATTGTGAATTAGCTGGTCTTTTTTTAACAGAATTCCACTTCAAGTGCTAAAAATTCCACTTTTAATCTTTTAAAAGTTGTTTAATTGGCTGTTTTTCAGCTTATTGTGTGATTGTCTTTTAACGTAAAATTCCACTGCAATTCCAATTATTATCTCCTGAATATATCATAGCTTTGTGACATGGGAGAACGTATTATGATTCATTTTTATCCTGGTAAGCCGTCCGGAAAGAGGAAAAACTTTTTCGTCCGTCTATACCTTTGCATTAAAAATTGGTTAGTTAGTACCACATGCCATCGGTCTATTAGCCGTTAGGTTAATGAGTAATGGTGAGTTATTAATAATTTTAAAGCTAAAGAGTTATGGATCAAAATTTAGTATCAATGGCACAACAGTTTTCCGGATTACCGATGGAAAGCTTGATTGGGGGACCATTAAATGCAGCGGCTAAAGCCAATTCTGCTATGGCCCTAACACAGACAAAGTTCTTAATGGACACCTGCTTCGCCAGCAAAGAAGTAGGGAAAGACAAAGAAAAGAAAATCACGTATGAACCTGTCATGATTGACATGATTCTGACCCGGGGCGTGATTATTCCTGCCACAAAAGATGGGGATAACCCGAGCATCACTCAGGTAGAAACCAAATTCAGTTTGCCGATGCTCACCATCCTGCCTCTTAACTCTTTGGCGGTAGAAACCGTAGATGTTACCTTTGAAATGGAGGTGAAATCAAGCTTCTCCGAAGAACAGACTAGCACTAAAGAACGGGAGAGCAAAGGTGAAGGAAGTTTTGAGGCCAAGTTGGGTTGGGGCCCTCTCTCAGTGACTGTTAAGGGATCGGCCAGTTATTCGTCCAAGGATGCTGAGACGCATAACACTCATTACCAAAAGAGCAACTCAGCTAAGTACACTGTGAACGTACATGCCGGACAGCTTCCGTTACCTAAGGGTGTAAATACCATTATTGAAGCATTTGCACAATCTATTCAACCTATTCAGTTGCCGGCAGCTAAAAAGACTGACTCCAAACAGGAATAAATACGTCTGAGGATAGCTGAGTAAAAAACCCTTAAAAGAAACAATTATGGGTGAAAACGAGCATAATAGATTTGCCCCCAAGTTTGGAGCAGAGATTAACATCGAGTCAATCATAAGTGCCCCTTTGATTGCCGCCTCAAAAGCTAATGTAATGATATTGGTTGGTCAGGCAAACTTCTTGTTAGATAACTGTTTTGAACAGAAAGGTGATCTCTATCAGCCTATCATGGTAGAGATGTTGTTGACTCAACCGGTAATGGATCACACCAAACAACCGGATGATCCCGACTACATCTCTATCAAGAAAATGGCATTTCAGGTACCTTTGTTGTGCTTACTTCCGCTGAACTCTATTGCGGTGGACAAAGTAAATGTTGATTTTGATTTGGAAATAACTTCTATAGGAAGCTACCAATCGAATACCAATATCATGGAAAAGAAAGCAGTGTTAAACGGTAGGGTAGCCCCCGCCAGTAACGGGCAGGAACAATACAACACCCAATCGTCCAGTAGGCTGAAGGTAAATATCCATGTTGATAAACTGCCTTTATCCAAAGGGTTACTGTCCATACTCGATATGTATACCAACTCGATACAACCCGTTCCAAAGAAGTTAATCAAAGAGTAGTAACTTTCTTCTAAAACAAACAGTATGATAGACCAATATATTCCTTGTCCGGTATGCAAGAACCGGATTCCCATTGACCTTCATCAGTTGATTAAAGGCGTTCAGTTTTCATGTCCTACCTGTATGGCTGCCATCGGGTTGGCTGCCGAGAGCAGGGAGGTAGTAACAGATGCTGTTACCAATCTGGACAAGTTCAAAAAAATGCAGCCACAGAAATAACCTCAAACAATCAACGATATGATCAGCTTTAAGAAATTTGTAGAGGCCATCCATCAAGCTATTGTAAGTGCCGGCGAATCTGTCATGGATAAAAACGAAGGGCTATTGGATAAATACTTTGTAGAGGAACCTGATCAGTCGAATCCGGCTACCAAAATCCTAACTCCTCGCATAGTAACTCTTGACTACCCCACGCTTAACGACGAGGGTGAGTCGGTTCACACCAATATACAGGTGCCACTGATAACCTTGATTCCTATTAATAACGCAAAAATTGAAAAAGCCACCCTCTCTGCCGAGTTTGCTTTAGAGGTGGTTAATGATGAACTGCTCATCAGTTTTCCCAGCCAAAAGATGTCAGAAAAAGCCACCATCGGCAAGTTGGAGATTATCATCTCTCCCCAAGAACCTGTGGATGGATTAGAACTTATTATAGATGGGTATGCTAATGCGTTGAAGAGGCAGCTTTCTTAGGAATAACTAAATAGAATAAGGCGTGATATCACTTGAAGTCGACATCACGCCTTATTTTTTAGAGTTCAGCTATCAGGCTGCTTTATTCTTTCTCTTTTCTTTCCATACTTCGATAACACCCGGCAATACCGAAACAATGATAATAACCACCATCAGCAATTTCAGGTTGCTCTGTACAAAATCCAGCTGTCCGAAGAAATAACCGGCGTACAGGAACAAGCAAACCCATACAACGCCACCTACTACGTTATACGACATGAAACGGCGGTAGTGCATGTGACCCATTCCTGCTACAAACGGTGCAAAGGTACGTACAATAGGTACGAAGCGTGCCAGGATAATGGTTTTACCACCGTGCTTCTCATAAAATTGGTGCGTCTTTTCCAGGTAACTTTGCTTAAATATCTTGGACTGTGGATTGCTGAACAGTTTCTCACCCAGGAACTTCCCTATCAGGTAGTTGGACGAGTCACCCAGTATGGCGGCCGCCATCAGCAATAAAGCTATAAGGTGTACTTCGATGTTGTTGGTTGGGAGTGAGCACAAGGCGCCTGCAACGAATAAAAGTGAATCGCCCGGGAGGAAAGGCGTTACCACCAATCCGGTTTCACAAAAGATGATAAGAAACAAAATGCCGTAAACCCAGGCTCCATAGTTGGCTATCAGTTCAGCCAAATGTACATCGATGTGTAAGATAAAGTCGATGAGAAATTGAATGTATTCCATTAATCTATAAAATTAGTAAGGATATGCAGTGTTGCGTCCTTGTTGTACTTCTATGCGAATGCCAAAATTGCCGTTGGCCGATTTGAGTTCAAAAGCTCCTTTGAAATTATTGCGTTCCCACGGCATGGCCGATGGGTCGTAAACCTTGTATCCATCCTTGTTATATTGTCCGTACGTATTTATACGCATGCCGTTATTCAGTTTAAAAGAGCCCATCTGCATGTACGAGGAGGTAGAAAAAGTACCTCCCCATCCGTTAGATACCGAATAGAAAGGTGTATATCCCTGCGTGTACTTGACATTGGGATTCAAGCTGAATAATTGATTATAATCTCGTGAAACATCTTTCAACCCGAAAGTGGGCTTGGAAAGTACGGGAGGTGTAGCCACCATCAGTCCCATATCAAGCAGAAATCCGCCAACTTCTTTGTAATTGGTAGGAGTACGGCGGATACTGTCGCCCGGAAGTTCAATTTGGGCAAACAGGGTAACTGCCGGTAGCAGCAGGAGCAGGAATAGCGTAAGCTTTTTCATTTCATAAATGCTATGAATGCGCAAAGGTAGTAATTTTAAAGCGACACTTCGCAACAATCTTATTTTCTTCTTGTTAAAATTATAATAACATGTCTTACTAAAATCTTAAGTTTTATGAAATCAGATATTGAAATTGCCCGGAGTACGGAGTTGAAAAAAATAAAACAAGTGGCCGAGAGCATTGGTATACCACGGGACGAAGTAGAAAACTACGGTCGGTACATGGCTAAAATTCCCGAACAGTTAATCGATGCGGAACGTGTAAAACAGAGTAACCTGATTTTGGTTACCGCCATTACTCCAACCAAAGCGGGAATTGGTAAAACAACTGTGTCTATCGGACTTGCCCTCGGACTGAATAAGTTGGGTAAGAAAGCCATTGTTGCTTTGCGCGAACCCTCTTTAGGCCCTTGCTTTGGAATGAAGGGTGGGGCAGCCGGTGGTGGTTATGCGCAAGTACTTCCGATGGAGAAGATTAACCTGCACTTCACAGGCGATTTCCACGCCGTGACCTCGGCGCATAATCTCATATCGGCAGTGCTCGATAATTATTTGTTTGTGAACCGCACCAATGGCTTCGGATTGCAGGAAGTCCTTTGGAAGCGGGTTATGGATATGAACGACCGTTCGTTGCGCAATATTGTTACAGGTCTGGGAGCCAAGACAGATGGTATTCCGCAAGGAGCCGGGTTCGATATTACTTCGGCTTCTGAAGTGATGGCTATCCTGTGCCTTGCCGAGGATTTGGACGATTTGCGTAGGCGGGTAGAGAATATTCTGTTGGGCTTTACGTATGACGGCAAGCCTTTTACTGTGAAAGATCTGGGAATAGCAGGTGCAGTTACCGTACTGCTTAAAGATGCCATTCACCCCAATCTGGTACAAACCACTGAGAATACAGCCGCTTTTGTACATGGCGGACCGTTTGCAAACATTGCACATGGTTGTAATTCGGTGCTGGCTACCAAACTGGCGATGACCTTTGGCGAGTACGTAGTAACCGAAGCCGGTTTTGGTGCCGACCTGGGTGCCGAGAAATTCTTCAACATCAAGTGCCGCACAAGTGGGCTGCAACCTAAGTTGTCGGTCATTGTAGTTACCGCGCAAGGGCTGAAGATGCACGGAGGCGTTAGCATCGATCAGATTAAGGAGCCTAATATGGATGGATTTACCGAAGGGTTCCACAACCTGGACAAACACATTCGCAACCTGCGTGAGTTTGGTCAATCAGTAGTGGTGGCTTTCAATAAGTTTGCAGGCGATGCTGAGGAAGAGATTGCCGCCTTGCGTGCGCATTGCGAACGTAAGCAGGTGGGTTTCGCTGTAAATAATGCTTTCCACGACGGAGGAATAGGAGCTGTTGAACTGGCTGAGGTAGTTGTTCGAACCCTGGAACAACATCCATCTGCTCCCTTACAATATACCTATCACGAAGCCGACAGCATTGAAGTAAAAATAGAGAGCATTACCAAACAAATTTACGGTGCAGGCAGTGTAACTTACAGCAATGAGGCCCGTAAGAAGATGAAGCAGATAGAACAGGTAGGGGCATCCTGTTATCCGGTATGTATTGCCAAGACTCAGTACTCGTTTTCGGGTGATGCCAAACGGTATGGCGTAGCCGAAGGTTTTGAAATTCAAATCAAAGATCTGGTACTTAATAACGGTGCCGAAATGATTGTTGCCATTGCCGGTGATATTATGCGAATGCCCGGTCTTCCTAAAGAACCGCAGGCTGTTCACATTGACATTGTTAATGGCGAGATTACCGGATTGAGCTAATTTGACATCTGTGAAAAAAGAATCCCCGGCACTTCTCGGTAAGGCCGGGGATTTGGTTGTATATAGAGTTCAATGTGCTACTTGATATTTGTCAGCACACTGTAAGATTGCAATTGGTTATTGTCATTGTATTCTTCCGTGCGCACAATACCTACATTAGGAGCATACCATTCATAACCGTATCCTTCTATAGTGGCTTGCGGAGTCCATATTTTCATGTTATATTTCACCTTGGTGGCGTTGAATATGCCGGCAGGAGTTTTGACGTTTTCGGTGGTTACGTATTCGCGGTTAGTTACCGAAATCTCAGCCTTATTATTCTTGTTATTCTTATCGTAGATACGAACGGTACCATCGGTGTAGTTACTTGTTGTTCCCGGATCAGTAGGGTCAGAGAAAGCATCCGGGTAGCTCATCAGGTCGCCCATAAAATAGATATCAGCATTCTTCATGGTAACAGCAACAGGGAAAGAGAGAATATGGTTCATATTCATGGAGAAATTGCCGTCCTGACAGCGAGCTACCATTTGCCCGGAGTTAATCAATGTTCCGTCGGCTTTGCTGTAAGTGAAGTTGGCGTCGACTTCCGTTCCCGAGGGATAGTCATATACCTTTTGTACACGATAAAGCAGTGTGCTCGACAATTTACCGTCGGCTGTATAACCTGTACGCGTTAAAACTTTTCCTTCTTCATTAGCGAAGAAAAATGTACATTCCTGGGCCATTGCAGACTCTGCTCCGAGAGCCAATATGCCCGCCAAAAATAGATTTCTAATTTTCATAATTAATAAGTTTGGTTTGTAATTGGTTTATTGCTGTTCTCTAAATGAGTTTGAAGATAAAACGAAAATGGATGAGAAAGGTTTAGAAATGTAGACAAGAATTTAGTTAAAAGAATGAAATAGCCTGTAAGCATCCTTTGAAAGGTAGCGTACAGGCTATAAATAATTAGCTATATTACCAACTGCTTAATAAGCAAAGAGCGGATACTTCTCCATGGTCTTGTTTACGCGGGCGCGTACTTCGGCAATTACTGCTTCGTTTTCCACGTTTGAAAGAACGGTTTCAATCATTTCAGCAATTTCGAGCATCAAATCTTCTTTGGCACCACGAGTTGTGATAGCCGGCGTACCCAAACGGATACCTGAAGTTTGGAAAGCCGAACGGCTATCAAACGGAACCATGTTTTTATTAACCGTGATATCGGCTGCTACCAATGCTTTCTCAGCTACCTTACCGGTCAGTTCCGGATATTTAGCACGAAGGTCAACCAACATCGAGTGGTTATCGGTACCTCCCGATACAATAGTAAAGCCACGGGCAATCAACGCTTGCGCCAATGAAGCGGCGTTTTTCTTTACCTGAGCCTGGTACTCTTTGTATTCTGGTTGCAAACATTCGCCAAAAGCTACTGCTTTGGCAGCAATCACGTGTTCTAACGGACCACCTTGTACGCCCGGGAATACAGCTGAATCAAGCAACTGTGACATCATCTTGATTTCGCCTTTCGGAGTTGCCTTACCCCAGGGGTTGGGGAAGTCTTTACCCATCAGGATTACACCACCGCGCGGACCGCGAAGGGTTTTGTGAGTAGTAGAAGTAACGATGTGAGCATATTTTAACGGGTTTTCCAGCAGGCCGGCCGCAATTAATCCGGCAGGGTGGGCCATGTCAATCATCAACAAAGCATTTACCTTGTCGGCTATTTCGCGCATACGTTTGTAATCCCACTCACGTGAGTAAGCCGAACCACCACCGATAATCAACTTCGGACGTTCGCGCAAAGCCACTTCTTCCATTTGTTCGTAGTCAACACGACCGGTTTCCTTATTTACGTTGTACTCGCAAGGAGAGTAGATGATACCTGAGGTGTTAACCAGTGATCCATGCGAAAGGTGTCCGCCGTGTGCCAGGTTCAATCCCAGGAACTTGTCACCCGGATTTAATACAGCCAGAAATACGGCGGCATTAGCCTGAGCACCCGAGTGCGGTTGTACGTTCGCCCATTCGGCACCAAAAATTTCTTTCAAACGGTCAATAGCAATCTGCTCGCTTTGGTCAACCACCTCGCAACCGCCATAGTAGCGTTTGCCGGGATACCCTTCGGCGTATTTGTTAGTCAGGCAAGAACCCATGGCTTGCATAACCTGGTCACTTACAAAGTTTTCGGATGCAATCAGCTCAATGCCTTTCATTTGGCGTTGATGCTCTTTTTCGATGATGTCGAAAATCAAGTCGTCTCTTTTCATGCTTAAAAAATATGATAAGTTATTATTCTAACCGGTATTTGTTATTAAGCGCACAAAATTATGGAAAAAGAATGATAAACCGATGAAAAAACTCGGATTTGTGCATTAAAATAGTACGCCGAGCGAAAAACTCAGCGTGTAATCACGCCTGTCAAACTTCATGTTTTCCCGCAGTATAACACCGCTGTCGGGCATTGAATGGTCGTATGTCACCGATTTGGAGATGTTAAACAAGCCCAAATCGTACCGGAAGTCGAAGAAGATACGCGAGATGTTTACTCCCACGCCGATAACGGCACTGGCGTTAAACGGATAAAGTCGCTCATGGATGCCATTCTGGTCAAAGTTAACAAACGTAATGTCTTTTTGCTTGCCCCAGATATAACGTAATTTGGGTCCGGCAAAAATAGACATGCCAAAGGGACCTTCTTTCACAACGTTGTATCCATATAATATAGGGAAGTCGATGCTGTGAATGGTTGAGCGCACCGTGGCATAATTGGGCTCAATGTCCGGATGTTGCGAGCCCAACTTGTCGAACTCAATCTCGCACCGGTTGATGTTGTACGATACCTCCGGTTGCAGGAAGTGCCGTTTCATGTTGATTCGCATGAAGAAGGAAGCGAAATAACCTATTTCGTAGTTGTTCTGTATGTCGTCAATGGTTACATCCCTGATGCGGAAGTCTGATACCAGGAACATACTGGAGTTAAACCCCGCCTTGATACCGAAGTTTACCTTCTTGGTATTGGGGCGTTCTACCCGTTTGTATGCATCCTGCCCGAAGAGGTGTGCGGTCAGCATAAATAACGAGAGGAGTAGGGCTATCCGTTTCATACTTATTTCTTTTTCTCAACCGACCAACCGAACTTGCCTATTTTGTCGCCTAATTCATAATACGCTCCGTGTACATACACCAACGGATTGGTTTCTGCTAACAACAACTTACCGCTACCTTCATCCAGGTGTCTGTCGTCGGCACGTATATTAACCACATCGGCAATAAACATATCATGAGAGCCTAAGGATACTATTTCTTTGACCCGGCACTCGATGCAGAGGGGCGATTCTTCGATTAACGGAGCCGATACCACACTGCATTTGCCCGGGGTAAGTTTCATTTCTTCAAATTTGTGATAATCTTTGCCGGAACGTACTCCGCACCAGTCGGTTGCAAAAGCCATGTCCTTGGTGGTGAGGTTAATCACAAATTCCATGTTTTTTTGAATGATGGCGTGTGAATGGCGTTCAGGGCGAACAGAGATGTAGCACATAGGCGGATTGGTGCACAACGTTCCCGTCCATGCTACCGTTAGTATGTTGTGTTCACTTTCCTCGTTGCCGCAGCTTAC
The DNA here is from genome assembly GCA_031554285.1 of Bacteroides sp. Classification (GTDB taxonomy): domain Bacteria; phylum Bacteroidota; class Bacteroidia; order Bacteroidales; family Bacteroidaceae; genus Bacteroides. Next base: position 6,035 of record JAVBVL010000125.1, on the reverse strand, counting down.
CAGTACGGCAGGCAACGGATATATCAGTGTTCCCGGTTTCCAATCCTGTTTCATGTTATAGATAGTAGGAAGCTCAATTATGAATAAATGAGTTCAATATTTTGGTCAATGTTCTGTTCCTTTTCGCAATAGTGGCACTTCAGTACACACTTTTCCTTATCCAACACATGGAACAGGGTAGGCATGGGTTCGTTGTTGGTGATGCACTTCGGGTTGGCACATTTCAATATGCTATACAAGTCGTCGGGCATTTGCACTTCTTTCTTGTCAACCACCTCATAATCCCGAATGATGTTGAGTTTTACATGGGGCGCCACTACCGAGATGCGGCTTATTTCTTCATCGGAGAAGTATTTGCCGGCAATTTTAATAATTCCTTTCTTACCTAACTTCCCGCTGCTCAGGTTAAAGCCGATGGTAATTTTATTCTCCATGTGCTCCAATCCCAACAGTGATACCACGGTAAAGAGCTTTTCGTTGGGAATATGGTCAATGACAGTTCCGTTCTCCAATGCTGCCACATGTAATTTCTTATTATCTTTCATTGTCTTGCAGGATTTCATCAAAAGTAATACCTAATACATCACACAGAATCGCTTCGCGGGCATACAAGCCGTTTTGCGCTTGTTGGAAGTAGTATGCTTGCGGGCACTCGTCCACATCGTAAGCAATTTCGTTTACACGGGGCAGCGGGTGCAGGATGCGCATGTTGGGGCGTGTGTTCTCCAGCATTCTGGCACGCAGGATATATACATTCTTTACCCGCTCGTACTCCATCAGGTCTGTAAAACGTTCACGTTGTACCCGGGTCATATATAAAATATCTGCATCGGCAATAGTTTCTTCCGTAAAGTCGGTATGCTCTACATAGTTAATACCGTGTTGGCGGCAGTAGAGTTTGTATTCCTCCGGCATCTTGAGTTCGTCGGGAGCAATGAAATGAAAAGTCGGATTAAAATGGCGCATGGCCATAAGCAGGGAGTGTACGGTACGTCCGTATTTCAAATCGCCTACCATGAAGATATTCAGATTCTCAAGGGTGCCTTGGGTTTTATAAATCGAGTACAGGTCGAGCATGGTTTGTGAAGGATGTTGGTTGGCTCCGTCGCCGGCATTAACAATGGGTACGGGTGCTACTTCACTGGCATAACGGGCAGCTCCTTCCAGGTAATGGCGCATCACAATTACATCGGCATAACTGCTTACCATAAGGATGGTATCTTTCAGGGTTTCACCCTTCGACGAGCTGGTTACTTTAGGATCCGTAAATCCGATAACACGTGCTCCAAGACGATTGGCGGCTGTTTCAAAACTAAGACGGGTGCGGGTTGAAGGTTCAAAAAAGAGGGTGGCGATGATCTTTCCTTCCAGGAGTCTGCGGTTGGGTTTCATCTCAAACTGTTTCGCCATCTCAATCATCTGCAGAATCTTTTCTTTGGAATAATCGGCTATGGTTACTAAACTGTTGTTGTCCATATCGTTAAGATGTTATGAAGAAATACTTCGTTTACGGAGCGTAAAGATAGAGAATAAATGCGTTATCCGCAAGATTCGTCGCGCAATTTCTTTCGCTTATTTGTTCATGTTCCGAAAACACGTATCTTTGCAACTCTCAAAACGTAAGAATAAACAACATGATAAAAAAGATAATAAAAGCTCTTTGGATCTTTCTGGCAGCCGCGTTGCTGTTATGTGTCATTCTTTTTACTGCCATCGCCAAGGGATGGATTGGTTACATGCCTCCCATTGAAGAACTGGAAAATCCCAATTATAAGTTTGCTACCGAAATTCTTTCTGACGACGGCAAGGTGTTAGGTACCTGGTCGCTCAGCAAGGAGAACCGTGTTTATGTGGGTTACGAAGAGCTGCCTGCCGGCTTGGTGAACGCGCTTATTGCTACGGAAGATGTACGCTTTGCCAGTCACTCGGGTATCGATGCCATTGCCTTGATGCGGGCGGTGGTGAAGCGCGGACTTTTCTTACAGGAGAGTGCCGGTGGAGGTAGTACCATCTCACAACAGCTTGCCAAGCAATTGTTTACCGAGAATGTGGCCAAGAACTTCATGCAACGTATGTTCCAAAAGCCCATCGAGTGGGTAATTGCCGTGCGCCTGGAACGCTACTATACCAAAGAAGAAATCCTCACCATGTACTTCAATAAGTTCGACTTCCTGAACAATGCTGTAGGTATCAAGACGGCTGCAAATACTTATTTCGGTTGCGAACCCAAAGACCTGAAGGTAGAAGAGGCTGCTACGTTGGTGGGTATGTGTAAGAATCCTTCACTCTACAATCCGGTACGCTTTAATGAGCGTTCTAAAGGTCGCCGTAATGTGGTACTCAGTCAGATGGAGAAAGCCGGTTATATAACAACTGCCGAACGCGATTCCTTGAAAGCTCTGCCGCTTACATTGGCTTTCCACCGGGTAGACCATAAAGAAGGATTGGCTACTTACTTCCGCGAATACCTCCGTTTGGTGATGACTGCTTCCAAACCCAGCCGCAGCGAATACCGGGGTTGGCAGATGCAGAAGTTCTACGAAGACTCTCTTTCCTGGGAAACCAATCCGCTTTACGGTTGGTGTGAGAAGAATCAAAAGAAAGACGGTTCCAAATACAATGTGTATGTAGACGGGCTAAAGATATACACCACCATCGACTCACGCATGCAACGCTATGCCGAAGAAGCTGTGGTTGAACAACTGAAGTACCTGCAACCTATCTTCTTCAAAGAGAAGAAAGGACGTAAGCAGGCTCCGTACAGCAACCAGATTTCAGCAGACGATGTAGCTAAGATTCTGGACCGTGCCATGAAGCAAAGCGAACGTTACCGTACCATGAAGGCTGCCGGAATTTCCGAATCGGCCATTCAAAAGGCGTTCAATACCAAACAGGAGATGTCGGTATTCAGTTGGGACGGTGTGAAGGATACCATCATGACTCCGATGGACTCCATCAAGTATTACAAATACTTCCTTCGTGCCGGTTTTATGTCGATGGACCCCAAGACCGGTTACGTGAAAGCCTATGTAGGCGGACCTAATTATACCTATTTCCAATACGATATGGCTATGGTAGGACGCCGCCAGGTAGGTTCAACCATCAAACCATTCCTGTACACACAAGCTATGGAGAGCGGTTTTTCGCCGTGCGACCAGGTACGTAATGTAGAGCAAACGTTGATTGACGAGGTAGGTCGCCCGTGGTCGCCCCGTAACAGTTCCAGAGCCCGTTATGGAGAAATAGTTACGTTGAAATGGGGGTTGGCAAACTCCAACAACTGGATTTCGGCTTACCTGATGGGCAAGCTCAATCCTTATGCTTTGGTGCGGTTGATTCACAGCTTCGGTGTACGCAACCGTGATATTCAACCCACTGTTTCTTTGTGCCTCGGCCCCTGCGAAATATCGGTAGGCGAGATGGTGAGCGCCTATACCGCCTTTGTCAATAAAGGTATCCGGGTAGCTCCGTTGCTGGTAAGCCGTATTGAAGACAGTGAAGGTAATGTACTGGCAACCTTCTCTCCACAGATGGAAGAGGTAATCAGCGTATCTACCGCCTATAAGATGTTGGTGATGCTGCGTGCCGTGGTCAATGAAGGTACGGGCGGACGTATCCGCCGCCTGGGAATTACCTCCGATGCCGGTGGTAAAACAGGTACTACCAACTCTAACTCCGATGGTTGGTTTATGGGCTTTGTTCCCTCCCTGGTATCAGGTTGTTGGGTAGGTGGCGAAGAGCGCGATATTCACTTCGATACCATGACCTACGGACAGGGAGCCTCTATGGCATTGCCTATCTGGGCTACTTACATGAATAAGGTATATCAGGATAAATCGTTGGGTTACGATACCCAGGAAAGGTTCCAGCTCCCCGAAGGATTCAATCCTTGCGGCGACTCGGAAGCTACAGGTGCCGAGGTCGAAGAACCCGGATTGGATAACCTTTTTGAATAACAACGAATACGACGAAAGATATGAAGTTTATAGGCATCATCCCCGCCCGTTATGCTTCCACCCGTTTCCCTGCCAAACCGTTGGCTATCCTGGGTGGAAAAACTGTGATTCAACGTGTGTACGAACAAGTAGCCGGCGTGCTCGACGATGCCTATGTGGCTACCGATGACGAACGCATTGAAGCTGCCGTGAAAGCCTTTGGCGGTAAGGTAGTAATGACCTCTGTGAACCATCAAAGTGGTACCGACCGTTGTTACGAAGCCTGCGTGAAGGTAGGGGGCGATTACGATGTGGTAGTGAATATCCAGGGCGACGAACCCTTCATTCAACCCTCGCAATTGCAATCACTCAAAGCGTGCTTTGAAGATGCTACCACCCAGATAGCTACCCTTGTGAAACCGTTTACTGCCGACCAGCCTATTGAAGATCTGGAAAACCCCAACTCTCCCAAAGTGGTGGTCAATGCCAATATGAATGCCCTTTATTTCAGTCGCTCGGTTATTCCGTACTTGCGTAATGCCGATAAAGCCGACTGGTTGAAGAAACATACTTACTACAAACACATCGGCCTGTACGCTTACCGCACCGAAGTGCTCAAAGAAATTACTTCCCTGCCACAATCATCGCTCGAGTTGGCCGAGTCGCTCGAACAATTGCGTTGGTTAGAGAACGGTTATACCATCAAGGTGGGCATTACCCAGGTAGAAACCATCGGAATTGATACCCCGCACGATTTGGAACGTGCCGAAGAATACCTGCAAAAAATAACACGCTGAGATGGATAGAAGCATAGCACCTGTTGTACACAGCCTGGAACAATTCAATCTTCAACCTCCCGTACGTACTACCTTGCCTAATGGCATTCCGCTGACGGTGATTCCTGCCGGCGATCAGGATGTAATGCGTGTCGACCTCCTGTTTGCCGGTGGACGCTGGCACCAGTCGCACAAACTGCAAGCCTTGTTTACCAACCGCATGTTGCGTGAAGGAACCCGTACCATGGCAGCGCCCGAAATTGCTGAGAAACTCGATTACTACGGTGCCTGGTTGGAGCTGTCCAGTTCGTCAGACCATGCCTATATTACACTCTATTCGCTCAATAAGTACCTGGATCAAACGCTCGGAGTACTCGAATCCTTAGTCAAAGAGCCTCTGTTCCCCGAACGTGAACTGGCTACGGTGCTCGATACCAACCTGCACCAATATCTGGTGAACACCACCAAGGTGGATTTCCTGGGACACCGCAGCCTGATGGAGTCCTTATACGGTCCCGAACATCCTTGCGGGCGTAGTGTAGTCGAAGGCGATTACCGCCACGTGAATACCACCATGCTTCGCGAGTTCTACGAAACCCATTACCATTCGGGTAATTGCCGTATCTTTCTTTCGGGTAAGATTACCGATGACGTGATTCGCAAGGTAGAAGCCACCTTTGGTACTGCTTCGTTTGGAAATTGCGACAACCGCATTGAATTACCTTCCTTCTTTTATCAAACCATTGCCGATAAACGCGTGTTTACCGAGCGTGCCGATGCCATGCAGAGTAGTATCAAACTGGGAGCCGTTACCATGACGCGCCGGCATCCCGATTACCTCAAGCTGCGCGTACTTATTACCCTCTTCGGAGGCTATTTCGGCAGTCGCCTCATGTCGAACATCCGCGAGGATAAAGGCTATACATACGGTATCTCGGCGGGTGTATTGGCGTATCCTGATACAGGAACATTGATTATCAGTACCGAGGCCGACAACCAATACGTAGAGCCGGTTATTAAGGAGGTATACCACGAAATTGACAAACTACAAAATAATCTGGTAAGTGCCGACGAGCTTACCCTGGTGCGTAACTACATGTTGGGCGAAATGTGCCGCAATTACGAATCGCCTTTCTCCCTGGCCGATGCCTGGATGTTTATACATACTTCCGGACTTTCCGACGATTATTTTACACGGATGCTGCAGTCCGTTAAAGAGGTAAAAGCCGAAGAAATTCGTCAATTAGCCTGCCAATATTTATGTAAAGAGACATTAAAAGAGGTCATTGCAGGTAAAAAGATGGACTAAAAGTGCAACGGGTGT
>JAVBVL010000113.1:0-18667 GCA_031554285.1 Bacteroides sp. | reverse complement strand
CTGCATCCAGGGCTTACTATCTGAACTCACAGGAGCACCAAACAGTCCCCCGAAGTCGATTTTTTTAATCACCTCGGGATTCAGTTGCAGTTCCTCCTTTCCGTTCAATATTTTGTTGAGCCGCAGGGAGTCCTGGGCTGTCCATTGCGCACGAGCAGTAAGGGCCGTTAAGAAAACCAACGGCAAAGTCATCCAATATTTTGTCATCCTGAATTTTTATCTCTTCCTTTTTACCACCAACGGTATCCGGTTCCGCACAGTGGTTCGTCATAGCAGGGGTCAATCGTCCAAACGGTACGTGGGTACTGTTTGTTTTCCCACCAACGGCGGTAACAGGTGGCGGCATCGAGCACTTCCTCATCGGTAAGGAAGAATTTGGCTTCGTAGTTCTCGGCATTGGCGTGTACCATTTGGCAGCCCATGGAGGGCGGGAAGCCTAAACGGATACTTTCAATAACCCAAAGCATGCATTCGCCCAGGCGAATTTTGCCGTTGTTACCAGTATAGATAGTGGGAAACGAAGAGATTAAGGTCATATCTTCGGCGTACTTCAACAGTGCCGGAATATCTTCTTCGGTAAAGAGGGGCACTTCTACCACCCCCTTATCGTTCTTGGTGTTGTACTTACCGGCTTTGAGCTGGCGTACAAACAGGTCCACATTGGGGTCGTTATAATCTAATATATCATCGCTGCAACCGGTGTATACCACAACCGATAAGAGAGCGAACAGCATCATTAAAAAAGTCTTCTTCATACCATTACATTTTTAAAGGTTGTTTTTAATACGTCATGCGCACTCCACACAGCAGGTTAAAGTTCACAGGACGCTCGGTACGCACGGTTTCCAGTGCAGAATCCGTTTTGAAGTGGTACGAAACACCCGGTTCGGCAAACAGGGCTATCTTATCGTTAATCTTATAGTTCAGCGCGATGCCTGCCGTTAATGCCAGTTGTACGGGCTCGGCAGAGAAACTGTTGTCGGGGGCACCGGCTATACATTTGTCTATCACGCCGCCCAGGGTAGCATACCAGTCGAGCTTGCGGGTATCTGCCAACTTGTAATTTAGTTTCACGGGAACGCCGATATAGTGCAGGTTCTGTCCGGTACTACGCAGGTTGGTATATTGTACGCCTGCTTCTACCGACAGTTTCTTGCCCAACGGTTGTTCCAGCGTAACTACTGCCGAGAAAGGCATTTTGTACGTTCCGTTAGCGGCAGGAAGCGCAGTTCCTACGGCAGCTTTCACCGCCCGTTTGCGAGGCTTCGTCCCTTCAGCAATGGTAACATTTTTTGTATCTTTTTGTTCATTGGCTACGGCTGTGGGGTTATTGCCGTTACCACCCGCCTGCCAGTAGTCAACAGCATACGGACTATCGTTGGTACGTCGTTGGGGGGTAGAGGTAGCGGTGAAGCTGAACGACATGGAGAAGGTTACCGATACGGAGTCCATCTCTTCCTCGTCTACATTCCATACGGGAAGTGAAGACGATTTGGCGGTTGGTTTCTGCAATACGGGACGTGCCTGTACAGGGTTAAACTCCTGGCGTACGGCATCACCGTGCAGGCTGCCTACCCCCGAGGTAGCCGCAATCTGTGTAAAGGCCTGTTCTATTTCGTCTTTGGGCGAGAAGTACCAAAAGGCAGCCGACGACATGCCCAGCACCAACAGTACCGAAGCGGCAGCAGCCAAACGGGTTAACACCAACTTGCGATGCCTGCGGGCTACGGATACCGAAGCACTTACTTCGTTCCAGAAGCCTTCGCGCACCGTCATCTCGGCATTACTTAGCCGGGAGCGGAACAAGTCGGTCAGTTCATCATTTTCTCTCTTCATGGTTTCTATATTCATTAATTCTTTTTGCTAACAAACTCTTGGCACGGTGCAACTGCGAGGTGGAGGAGTGCTCCTTGATACCGAGCAGCCTGGCTATCTCCTTGTGTGGCTTCTCCTCGAACACATACAAGTTGAAAACCGTACGACATCCATCGGGAAGCTCCGCCACAAAGGCCATCAACTGCTCTTCGGATATCCGGGGGCCATCACTGTTTGCGGAATTGTCGGGTATATCGGGCAACTGCTCCTCGAATACCATTCGTTCTGCAAACCGCTTCTCGCGCCTCAGGAAGTCGATAGCCTGCGTTACCATCACCCGGTTGATCCAAGTGCCGAGCGAGGACTCTCCCCGGAAGGAGAAGTTGGTGAATATCTTCACAAACCCATCATGCAACACATCGTGCGCTACGTCCAGATTGCCCGTGTACCGGTAGCATACCGCCAACATCTGCTTGGAGTACAGAGTATAAAGCCTTTTACGAGCTGAGTCATCGCCCGCCCGACAGCCTTTAATCAGTTCTAATTCGTTCTCCAATGCAGTTGTGTGTTAGCGAGCATCTCTGCGTCGTTTGTTAGTTAGACGAACCTTGCAGCGGAATGCTGCAAAGTGAATTCTTAAAATAATTTAAAGAGAGAAAGTTTTTTATTCATATTTCTTTTCGATAGCTTGGATGACTTCTTCTATGGCATTATCTGTTTCAGAGAAAATATCCGAATCCACAAAGTCCGGTATCACACGAATGTAGCTCCTCATTTGGTATGAACTTAGAAATATCCTATACGTATCTAAAAGGTCTCCATTCACAAGGTTATCTTCATCTTCCGGACTTAAGCCTTTTTCATTCATTGTGTCTAATGCTTTCAGGTATGAATCATTTAAAAATTTCACAGAACTCTCTACATTTCGAATATCCCGATAAACTTCCGAGAGTTTAAACACGAACTTCTTGTCGGAAACATTTTGCAAAAGCCCGGAGCTCTTTAAAACATCCAAAGCATCAACAGCAGGAGCGAATCCTCGTGTACTGGTTATAACTCTCATGTATTTAAATAAAGTATCTCTTGGGATGTTTTGATAACGAAAATCATTCTCCATCAACAAGCGACTGATTGTACTATCATCTATCCATTTTTCACGCACATTCCTAATCTTATCCTGATTCTCTTTCAACTCAGTCTTTACCAAGCGGATCACAGAGCGAACCTCCTTCTGCTTAGAATAATCGCTGATAAGATCACTTCCCCAGAAAGTAACCACAATACCCAAAATCACAATGGATAGTTGACGGATATAATCACCCATTTTCCAACGGCTAATCTTTTCTTTGATACCGGAGGGTTCTGCTTCAGGCAGAGTTACCGGTTCTTCTTTTTCTTTATTTTCATCCATGACATTTCAAGTTGTGTGTTAGCAAATATCTCGGCGTCGTTTTGTTAAAACGTTTTTTTATTCGTATTTTTCTTCGATGGCTTGGATAGCTTTATCCAGCAAATCCAAAGTGCGGGTGTAATTCTCTACCGGAAGATATCCCGATACAGTACCAACAAAATTCCGGATCTCCTGGTATTTTACATAAACCCGATACAACTCCCCGGGAGAATTGCCTCCCATCAACTCTCGTTCCTGATCGCTCATGGCAAGACCTATGGGACCAATTACTTTATCCTTTAAAGTATAATAAGAATCAAGCCCGGACCCAATGGTGTTCATTTGATCATACGTTCGAGAAATTAATAGAGAAAGTTGTTTGTCACTCATATGTTGCATTAAGCCGGAACTCTTCAGCACACCGATGGCATCGGCAATAGGGGTAAATGCATTAAACCGATTAAACAAACCAAAGCAAAGTGAATCCTCCGGCAACGCATCTACACTAAAATGATACTTCTCAATCAAATTAGCAGAGGTGCAGTCTTCGGCATAACATGCCCAGGCCAGTTCCACCGATTTACGATTTTCCTCCAGCTCGGCCTTGACCAACTGCATCGCCGAACGAATTTCTTTTTGCTTACCATAATTACTAATGATATCGCTTCCCAGAAAGGTTATCACAATACCCAGCACCACGATAGAGAGTTGGCGGATATAATCGCCCACCTTCCAACGGCTAATCTTTTCTTTGATACCGGAGGGAGCTACTTCAGGCAGCGTTACCTGTTCTTCTTGTTCCTTATTCTCATCCATGATAATACCTGTTTAATACAATAAAACCTCCCGTTCACTGTTATTACAAAGCAGACGGAAGGCTTATAGTTTTCGTTAAATTGTCAGAACCAATATCAGCAAGCCTTGAAACTCATGTCGAGGCCTTTTACCGAGTGGGTCAATGCGCCTACCGAGATGTAATCTACTCCGCAGAGGGCATAGTCGCGCAGGGTATCGAAGGTAATACCGCCCGATGATTCGGTTTCGTATTTGCCGCCAATCATTTCTACTGCTTTCTTGGTGTTCTCGGTGTTGAAGTTGTCGAGCATGATACGGTCTACCCCACCGATATTAAGTACCTGTTGCAATTCGTCAAAGTTACGTACTTCGATTTCAATCTTCAGGTCTTTGCCTTTTTCCTTGCAATACTCCTTGGCACGGTTGATGGCTTTGTCGATACCACCGGCAAAGTCCACGTGGTTATCTTTGAGCAGAATCATATCGAACAGACCGATGCGGTGGTTTACACCGCCCCCAATCTTCACGGCAGCTTTCTCGAGCATACGCATACCGGGAGTTGTTTTGCGGGTATCCAGTACGCGGGTGTTGGTTCCTTCGAGCAGTTTCACGTATTTGCGTGTCATGGTAGCAATACCGCTCATGCGTTGCATGATGTTGAGCATCAGGCGTTCGGTTTGCAGGAGCGATTGCACTTTGCCCTCTACCACCATGGCTACGTCACCCGGTTTTACTTCGGTACCGTCGTTGATAAACACCTCTACCTTCATGGTGGGATCGAAGCGGTTGAACACCTCTTTGGCTATCTCGATGCCTGCCAGTACACCGACTTCCTTAATTAAGAGTTTGGATTTACCCATCGCCGTAGCGGGAATGCACGAGAGGGTTGTATGGTCGCCATCGCCTATGTCTTCGGCAAAGGCAAGGTCAATCAGTCTGTCAATTAAATCATTCATTGGTTTTATCAATTCTTATTTGATGAATTAAATAGTTGTTTTGTACACGGCGCAGGAAACAGTTTACGCGGAAGTTACCATTGGCGGTAGTGAGTGTGCCCACTACGAAGCTCGAGTCGTCGCGTTTCCCTTCGTGGTTCACGGTGAACCCGCTTACCCGGTTGGCTTCGAAGAAAGCAGTGAGCTGAGTCTCGGCTTCTGTTTTGAGTATCTTGCGTGATTTATTCTGGACGATGAGTTCTACCTTATCATTCAAATACCCTTGTAGCTCCTGCGTGCTTCCTTTCCTGAAGGCTTGTACCACTCCGGCGGGGACCTCTTGTGCGCAAATGTTTGTCACCAGAAAGAGGGCGACCGCTACCAGTAAAAATGCTCCTTTTTTCATAAGCATAACCTTAATTTGTCGGCTTTTCGGTCGGGAATTGCCTATTAATGATAGGCAAAGGTAGAGTTTTATTGCCAATTACAATAAAAATTGCCTACTTTTGTGCCTCAAACAGTCAATTAACAAGATGAAAACCAGCTTCATTGTCGTAGGACGAACCGTAGAAAAGCATTATATCACAGCCATTAACGATTACCTGGAGCGCATCAAGCACTTCATGTCGTTTGAGATGGAGGTTATTCCGGAACTCAAGAACACCAAAAGCCTCTCCATGGAGCAGCAGAAGGAAAAGGAGGGTGAGCTGATTTGTAAAGCCTTGCAACCGGGTGATGTGGTGGTGTTATTGGATGAGCACGGCAAGGAAATGCGTTCGGTAGAGTTTGCTACGTATCTGGAAAAGAAGCAGCATACGGTAAACAAGCGTTTGGTTTTTATCATCGGTGGTCCCTATGGCTTTTCACAAAAAGTGTACGACATGGCGCACGAAAAGATTTCCATGTCGAAAATGACTTTCTCGCATCAAATGATTCGTCTTATCTTTGTGGAGCAGATTTATCGCGCCATGACTATACTTACAGGCGGGCCTTATCACCACGAATAACCCTTTACGGCTGATAATTCATCAACCGTTCTTCTGCCATTTTTTCGTATTTGGTTCCCGGGCGACCGTAGTTGGCAAACGGATGAATGGAGATACCACCGCGCGGGGTAAAGAATCCGGTTACTTCAATGTACTTGGGGTTCATCAGCTTAATTAAATCTTTCATAATGATGTTCACGCAGTCTTCGTGAAAGTCTCCGTGGTTGCGGAAGCTGAACAGGTAAAGCTTCAAACTCTTGCTTTCTACCATTTTGATGTCCGGCAGGTAGCTGATACGGATTTCGGCAAAGTCGGGTTGCCCGGTGATGGGGCACAGGCTTGTAAACTCGGGGCAGTTGAAACGCACCCAGTAGTCGTTACCGGGATGTTTGTTATCGAAAGCTTCGAGCACTTCGGGAGCATAATCCTGACGGTATTCCGTTTTTCCTCCCAGGAGGGAGAGTTGTTCTTTTAAATCAGCCATATATCGGTTATTATTTCGTTTTCAAATAGGTTTCTAATCCTTGGCGGCGGAGTGTGCAGGCAGGACACTCCCCGCACCCATCACCTTGAATGCCGTTGTAGCAAGTCAGCGTATCGCGTCGTACCAGTTCCAGTACTCCTAACTCATCCGCCAACGCCCACGTTTGGGCTTTATCTAACCACATCAAAGGGGTATGAATCACAAACTGCTCGTCCATGGCGAGGTTCAACGTAACGTTGAGCGACTTGATGAAGTTATCCCGGCAATCAGGATAGCCGCTGAAGTCGGTTTGCGAAACACCGGTAACCAGGTGGCTGATACCCCGCTCCCGGGCATACACGGCTGCAATACTCAGGAAGAAAAGGTTACGTCCCGGTACAAAGGTATTGGGAGGCGTACCTGCCGGTTTCTCTTTATCCATCGTGAGCGATGGGTCGGTGAGTGAGTTACGCCCCAACGTACCGATAAACGATACATCCATTACCTCGAACGGCACATCAGCTTGACGGGCAATCTCCCGTGCCAGTTCTACCTCGCGGGCATGCTTTTGTCCGTACAGGAAGCTTAGTGCCACTACTTCGTCAAACTGCTGCTTCGCCCAAAAGAGGCAGGTGGTAGAGTCTTGTCCACCGCTGAAAACCACCAATGCTTTCATCGGCTTACAGGTCTTTAATTTTGAGCACGTTGTAGGAGATTCCTTCGTCGTACACATCGCTGCCGTCGATGCGTTTAATCACCTTCACCACACGGATGGTAATGGGCAGGATGATCACTTCGTACAGTGATTTGAGTACAATCTGAATGCCCATCATCAGGAGCAGTTCGTTCCAGGCAATCACACCACCAAAGGCTATGGGGAAGAAGAGCAGCGAATCGGCCGTTTCACCTACCACGGTTGACCAAATGGCACGCGACGAGAAGTTCTTACCCCCACTGGCAATCTTCATCTTGCTCATCACATACGCGTTGAGGAACGAGCCTACCAGGAAGGCAATCAGGCTGGCACACACAATACGCGGCGCCATACCGAATACAAAGTTAAAATGCTGTTCGCCTTCCCAGAACGGGGCGGCGGGCAACGACACGGCAATAAGCCCCAAAGCTACCACGAAGAAGTTCATGGCAAATCCGCTCCAGATAATGAGGCGAGCTTTCTTAAAGCCCCATACTTCGGCAATGCAGTCGTTGATGATGTACGAAATGGGAAACACGATGAGTCCGGCGGTAACGGCAAGTCCGCCTACCTGGATTACTTTGGTTTCGAGGAGATTGGCTGCTATGAGGCATACATTGAATAAAATGCCTAATAGCATGAAAGGTACAGATACTTTTTCTTTCATAAATCCTGTTTTTTACGTGGTGTTCTAGAATACACGGCTGTTATTCACAGCATCGAATGTTTTTATCGGCGGCAAAGATAGAGGTTTTCTTGAAAACGGAGAAATAAAAAAGGAGATTTCAAACGTTTCCCACCGGAAAGTTGAAATCTCCTTTATACGAATTTAGTGTATTAGACTACTATCTATTACTTAGAAATTATAATCGAATCCAATACCAAATACCTTGTTGGTACGGGTATAAACATCGGTGTACGGTATAGTCTGATCACCTGCCGGGTAAGCAACCGTTTTGTTATAGCTACCGTAGTTAGTCCAGAAATAAGCCACGTTCAATTTTACTTTGGGGCTTACCTTTACACCAGCACCAAAACCGTATGAATATGAACTTACCGAGAAGCTCATATCGCTTTGGTAACCATCTTTCACACCATATTTAGTACGTTGCATACCGGCACTCACCTGCAAAATTTTGGTTACATCCCACTCCATACCTGCCAGGTACTCGTTGGTATCGCCTGCATACGCTTCTTTACCGTTAGCCATCTTAGCGTTTGAGTCGAAGAAGTGGTGATAACCTACCGAAGCACGCAACATAGGTAAGATTTGGTACGAAGCACCGATAGTAAGCAAACTCGGGATATCATGCGGAGTATTTACACCGTTCTTAAACATACCGGTATCGTCTACCTTGGTATCATTCTCTACATTGAGGTGGGTGTTGAATTCATACTTTACACCTACATTCCATTTACCCATCTTGAAGTCAAGACCCAGGATCGGAGTAACACCCCAACCTGTTTGGTCGCAATCCAGGTTTTTATCTTTTACGGCATCGGCTTCAGTAGTCATGCCCACAGCTCTAAAGAAAGTTTCGGCTGATATCATAGAACCATTAAATGGTGTTCCCTGAATATTTGGGTTAATCATAATGTTGCGGATATGACCTACATACCCATTGCTCACATAATTCATACGGATACCACCGAAAGCCGACAAGTAATCGTTGATTTGGTAAGCACCACCCAGTTGCAAACCGAAAATCATCTGCTTGCCTTGCATATAAGCATCTACTGAATATTGAGTCGTTGTATATCCTTTGTCATTCAACAAAACGGGAATCATCGAGATAGGAGCCTCAAACGAGCCTAATCCGTTGTTAAATGTAGCTTTACCACCACCTCCGGTGATAGCAAAGCTTGCTGAGAACGCCCACTTATCTCTTTTATACACAGCAAACAAACTGGGGATGATAGGAGCCGAAGCTTCACCTTCATATTCCTTGGTAGCGTTACCGCCAAAACGCGCAAACGGAGCAAAAGTTGTATTGATGGTACGCGTTTGGAAAGCGCTTTGGTTATTAAAAGAGAAGTGGAAACCCTGAGTCATAAATGCTGTACCTGCCGGGTTGGAGTAAACAGCGTCAAGTTCAGTAGAGGCATCACGAGCCAAATTTCTCAAGAACAAAACATGTTGGTTGGTATTTGTCAAAAGACCACCTGCAAAAGTTGGAATTGAAACGATTAACATCACAATGCTAATCAACAAATTTTTTCTCATCTAAATTAATTTTTAAATAAATTTGGCTGCAAATGTACTACATTATTGCACATTACAAACTGCTTTGTGCATTTATTTCCATTTTAGCTTTAAAATAACGTGTTTTTAAACAGTTTCTATTGAAACTTAGTTCATAATCCTGTCAACATTTGTTCACAAAACAGATATTTTCCTAAGGGAAATGTATATGAATACATTTCCCTTAGAGGATAAGCACCTCTTTTGAATCAAAACCAACGCTAAAGATTTTGAGCCCTACCCCTTTCTGTTTTACTAAACGCATTTTTCTCTGTAGCTACAGAACTAGTTGATTTTTTAAAGACGCTATTTATATGCAAGATTATTGCAACAAGCAAATAATCTTGTATATTTGCCAAGCATAAAAACAACTTTAATTTTAATACACCTCACATGAAGAAAATCATGATTGCTGCAACGGCTGCCGTGTTAGTCAGCGCTTGCGGACCATCGGCCCAGAAATCGGGCTCAGAAAACCCGTTTTTAACTGAGTACACCACTCCTTTCGGTGTACCACCGTTTGAACAAATCAAGGTAGAGCATTACTTCCCCGCTTTCCAGCAAGGTATGGAAGAGCAAGCGGCCGAAGTGAAAGCCATTTGTGAAAACACTGAGGCTCCTACGTTTGAAAACACCGTAGTGGCGCTCGACCAATCGGGCAAACTCTTGCGCAAGGTGCGCACCGTATTTTACGGTCTGGCAAGCGCCAACACCAACGACTACATCGACTCGCTGAGTCGCGAACTCTCTCCGCTGCTCTCCAAACATGGCGACGACATCAGCCTCAACCCGCAACTTTTTGCACGTGTAAAGGCGTTGTACGACACCAAAGAATCGCTCGGCCTCGACAAGGAACAAGCCAAGTTACTGGAAGAAACCTACAAGGATTTTGTTCGCGGAGGTGCCAACCTGTCCGAGGACAAACAAGCCATCCTGCGCGGGCTCAACAGCGACCTCTCTACCTTGCAACTCACTTTCTCGCAGAACATGCGTAAGAAAACCAACGAGTACCAACTGGTGATTGAGGACGAGAAAGACCTGTCGGGAATGACCGAAACCCAAATAGCCAACGCTGCCGAAGAAGCCAAGAAGGCCGGACAGGAAGGTAAATGGATTATCAAACTGCAAAACCCCAGCGCACTGCCCTTCCTGCAGAATGCCGATAACCGTGCCCTGCGCGAAAAGGTGTTTACCGCCTACATCAATCGCTGCAACAATAACAACGCGCTCGATAACAAAGAGATCGTGAAGAAGTTGGTTGCCAAGCGTCTGGAAAAAGCTCAACTGATGGGCTACGAAGATTACGCCGCCTTTGCACTGGAAAACCGCATGGCTAAGAACGAAACAGCGGTTTACGGATTATTGGACGAGCTTTGGACGCCTGCTTTGAACAAGGCGAAAGAAGAACTTGCCGACATCCAAAACGAAATAAAGAAAGACGGTAAAGACTTCACCGCCGAAGGTTGGGATTGGGCTTATTATTTTGAACGCGCACGCAAAGCGAAGTTCGACCTGGACGAAAGTCAGGTACGCCCCTACCTCAAACTGGAGAATGTACGTGACGGCGCTTACTACGTAGCCAACAAGCTGTACGGCATCACCTTTACCCAACTGCAAAACATGCCGCTTCCCCACCCCGATGCCGAAGCTTTCGAATGTAAAGATAAAGACGGCACTCACCTGGGTGTATTGTACATGGACTACTTTCCACGCGACAGCAAACGTAGTGGCGCCTGGTGCGGCACCTACCGTTCGCAAACCTACCAGGATGGCAAACGCCTGGCTCCGGTGGTAACCATCACGTGCAACTTCAGTCAGCCCGCACCCGGCAAACCGGCATTGCTAAGCGCCGACGAAGCCAATACATTGTTCCACGAATTCGGGCATGCTCTGCACAACCTGTTCAAGGATGTTCATTACTACGGCATTTCGGGCGTTCCGCGCGATTTTGTTGAACTTCCTTCACAAATCATGGAGCATTGGGTATTTGAGCCCGAAGTGTTAAAGGTGTATGCCAAGCATTACGAAACAGGCGAAGTAATTCCGGCCGAATTGATTGAGAAACTGGACAAGTCGGGCAAATACGGCCAAGGGTTTGTAACCACTGAATACCTTGCTGCCTCGTTGCTCGATATGGATTACCACATCTTGAAAGCTATGCCTGCCAACCTTGATGTACTTGCCTTTGAAAACCAGGTCATGAGTAAACGCGGTTTGCTGAAGCAAATCCCGCCCCGCTACCGCAGCACGTACTTCAACCATACCATGGGTGGAGGTTACACGGCTGGTTATTACAGCTATATCTGGGCAGAGGTGCTCGACTCGGATGCTTACCAGGCATTTGTAGAGACAGGCGACATCTTTAACCAAGAAGCTGCCGGTAAATTCCGTCAGTATGTACTTACCCCGGGTGGCATCGACGACGCGATGGATATGTACGTAAACTTCCGTGGCAAACAGCCAAACACAGAGCCGTTGTTGAAAAACCGCGGACTGAAATAATTGTCTAAATATTTGATACCATTGTCTAATAAATAGACACAAGCCCCGGCGAAAGAAAGAGATAGCGCACTGGTTACTAATACAATACATTTTTGGCACGGTTCCTGCATTACTTTTCATAGTAATAAGAAAACGCTAAAAACACATACATTATGAGACAATTGTATTACACCTGTAAAGCACTGATTAGAGGACGAAGCTCGAACCTCATCAAAATCATCTCTCTTTCGCTGGGGCTTTTTGTAGGCATCCTGCTGTTTGCCAAGATAGCTTATGAGCTGAGTTACAACACCGGTTACAACGAGTCGGAGAATCTGTACACGGTCATGGCAAACTATACCCTCAATGGTACGAAGAATGAACCGATTCCGGTTGTCATGGGACCTGTACCCCAAACCATCCAAGAGTCGTTTCCTGCCGAGGTGCAATACACCTCCATCAGCCAAAATGGTGGATATCCGGATTTCCACATAGGAGAGAATCGATACAACTACAACACACTGTACGCCGACACCCTCTTCTTTCAAACAGTCGGCATCACTGTTTTGCAAGGAAACACACAAGAACTGGCCAATCCCGACAATGTATTTATCTCCGATGAATTTGCCCGACAAGCATTCGGGAGCGAGAGTCCTCTTGGGAAAGTGCTGAACATGAATAAATCTCTGCAGCTAACTGTCAAAGGAGTCTTCCAACAAGTTTCCGAGAATAATAGCATCCGTCCGGGGGCCGTTATCTCATTCCAGAATGTACTGGCGCGGGGAATGTATTTTGGATGGGGAGGAGGAGACAGTTTCCAGGCATACGTACGCCTGCATCCGAAAACCGACCCACAGAAAATAAATGAGCGCATGGATGCTGCCATTGAGCCCTACATGGAGTTCAACCCAGAGAAAAACGGTTGGGGCGTACAATACCAGCTCAACAACGGGCAAGAAGCTTACTTGAAAACACCCGGTCTGAAAATGAAGCTGACAATCATGGGTACGCTCGGCTTTGCCCTACTGCTGATAGCCTCCCTGAACTACGTGCTGATTTCCATCTCCTCGCTGACTACCCGCGCCAAAGGTATCGGGGTACATAAATGCAGCGGTGCTACCACGAGTAACGTATTTGCTATGTTCCTGTGGGAAACGGGACTTATTATAGGTATCTCCCTCTTGGTAGTGGTAGGACTTACATTTACTTTCCGCGAACTCATCGAGGAACTGTTGGAGGCCTCAGTTGCCGGTATGTTTACCTGGAGCGCATTATGGGTACCTTTAGTTGTGATTATCCTCTTATTCTTTGTATCAGGAATACTACCCGGCCGCATGTTCTCCCGTATTCCGGTAACCCAGGTATTTCGCCGGTACACCGAAGGAAAGCAGAGCTGGAAGCGCCCGTTGCTGTTTGTACAGTTTGCCGGAGTAAGCTTTATCTTTGGGTTGCTGTGCGTCATTATTACCCAGTACCAACAGGTTACCACCTACAATGTAGGCTATCAAGCAGAAGGACTGGCAAGTGCATGGCAACGTTTTGAAAACGCGGATGTAGCCAAAGCTACCATAGCCAACTTCCCCATGGTAGAGGGAGTATCTTTCTCTCTGAACGATATCGCCACAGGTTTATCAGGAGATTTCGTAAAAAACGGAGAAAAAACACTATTCTCCACCCGGTTTAACTACATTGACTATCACTACGTGTCGTTGCTCGGCATTCAAATAAAAGAAGGGAAAAATATAGACGGCCCCGGACAGCTGCTAATCAACGAAGAGTATGTACGCCTGATGCACTGGACGGACAGCCCGATAGGCAAACGCCCCAATACAGGAAACACACAAGAATCAATCATCGTTGGTGTAATGGAAGACTTTGTAAACAACAGTCTGTTTGTAGACAAAGAACCTGTCATGTTTCTTGGTCACGAACGCTCGCAAGGCTGCATTACCGTTCGCCTGAAAGCTCCCTACCCGGAGAGCCTGAAAGCATTGAACGAAGCAGTACAGGAAGCCTTCCCCACCAATAACATTCACTTTACCTACATACCCGAACGCCTGAAATCGCAGTACGACTCTACCCGCCGCTTCCGCGACATGGTGTTGATTGCGTTCGGTGCTACCCTGATTATCACCCTGATGGGACTAATCGGCTATGTAAACGATGAAACACGCCGCCGCAGTAAAGAGATAGCCATCCGCAAGATTAACGGGGCAGATACCTCGAACATCCTCACCCTGCTGTCGAAAAGCACCGTTTGGATTGCCCTGCCTGCCGTACTCATTGGTACCGTATGTTCCTACCTGGCAGGTAAAGAGTGGCTGATGCAATTCTCCCGGTTCAAGATAGATTTAAGTGTCCTCTGGTTTGCAGGAATCGCCCTGTTTATCCTGTGCCTCATCCTCGGAACTGTTATCCTGAAAACCTGGCGCATAGCCAACGAAAACCCGGTGAAGAGTATCAAGAGTGAGTAAACTACCAGAAACACCTCAGCAAACATTTCCTGTTGCTGAGGTGTTTTTAGTATATAATCATTCTAAATAATACAATTCACATGACTATCGCATTTTTCGACACCAAGCCCTATGACGAGTCCTCTTTTGCTGCCCAAAACAAAGACTTCGGGTTCGACATCCGCTTTTACAAAGGACACCTCAACAAGAACAATGTACTGCTTACCCAAGGCGCCGATGCTGTTTGCATTTTCGTGAACGATACCGCCGATGCCGACATTATCCACGCACTGGCACTCAACGGCGTAAAACTCATAGCCCTGCGCTGCGCGGGTTTCAACAATGTAGACCTTGATGCTGCCGCCCGTGAAGGCATTACCGTAGTACGCGTACCTGCCTACTCCCCCTACGCCGTAGCCGAATATACGGTAGCCCTGATGCTGTCGCTCAACCGCAAGATACCCCGCGCTTCGTGGCGTACGCGCGACGGTAACTTCTCCCTGCACGGACTGATGGGGTTCGACATGTACGGCAAAACAGCCGGCATCATCGGCACGGGGAAGATTGCCAAGATACTCATCCGTATCCTGCGCGGCTTCGGCATGAATATCCTGGCGTACGACCTCTACCCCGACCATAACTTTGCCCGCGAAAACCAGGTGGTATACACCACCCTCGATGAGCTGTACCACAGTTCAGACGTTATCTCTCTGCACTGCCCGCTCACCGAACAAACCAAATACCTCATCAACGACTACTCCATCAGCAAGATGAAGGATGGCGTGATGATTATTAATACCGGCCGCGGACAGTTAATACATACCAATGCATTGATTGAGGGACTGAAAAATAAGAAAATCGGTTCAGCCGGGCTGGATGTGTATGAGGAAGAAAGCGAATACTTCTACGAAGACAAGTCCGACCGCATCATCGATGATGATGTACTGGCGCGCCTGCTCTCGTTCAACAATGTGATTGTGACCTCTCACCAGGCTTTCTTCACCAAAGAAGCGTTAGAGAACATTGCCGAAACCACCTTAGAGAACATACGCGACTTCAGTTTACATAAAGCTTTGCAAAATGAAGTAAAGCGATAAACAAATTCTACCCCGCAAACGTTGGAGGGGATAATTATTCATTCAAAACGTAAAACCATGAGAAAAACAGTACATAAGGCTGATAGCAGAGGAAGCAGCCAACTGGATTGGCTGGATAGTCGTCATACCTTTTCGTTTGGCGAGTATTTTGACCACGACCGTTTGGGTTTCGGCACTCTCCGCGTGCTCAACGACGACCGCATTGCTCCCGGCAGCGGTTTCGGCATGCATCCGCATAAAAATATGGAGATTGTTACCATCCCCCTGCACGGAACCGTGCGGCATGGCGACAGTAAAAAGAATTCACGCACCATAACCGTAGGCGATATTCAGGTGATGAGTGCCGGCACAGGCATCTTTCACAGCGAAATGAACGACAGCTCGGAAGAAGTGGTTGAACTGTTGCAAATCTGGGTAATGCCCAACGTACACAACAAGCGCCCCTCCTACCAGGATTACAGCATCCGCGAATTGCTAAAGGAGAACGAGCTGGTTACCGTGATTGCTCCCGATGGAAGCACGGAAGCCGCACTGGCGCAAAACGCCTGGTTCTCCATGGGGCATGTACAGGCCGGACATACGCTGAGTTACGATACCCACCAGAAGTTTGCAGGCATCTACCTCTTCCTTATTAAAGGAGAAATACAAGTAGACGGCACCGTACTCTCGGCACGTGACGGCATAGCCATTACCGAGGCCAACCGCATTACGCTGGAAACCCTGCAAGACTCGCACATCCTGATTATGGAAGTACCCATATTAATATCCGCATGAAAATAGACCTCACTTCCATCCGGCAAGAATACCTCAAAGGCGGGTTAACCAAAGGAGACATCCCCGACGACCCACTTCTGTTCTTTGCGCGTTGGTTGCAGGAAGCCATCGACCGCCAGGTGCATGAGCCTACGGCAGTGATTGTAGGCACAGTATCGCCGCAAGGTACTCCCACCACCCGCTCCGTACTGTTGAAAGAGGTACGCAACGGGCAATTTGTTTTTTATACCAATTACGAGAGCCGCAAGGGCAGGCACCTGGCAGGCAATCCTGCTATCTCGCTCACCTTTGTGTGGCATCAGTTGGAAAGGCAGGTACACATAGAAGGTACAGCCGCCAAAGTTCCTGCCGAAGAGTCGGATGCGTACTTTCGCAGTCGCCCCTACCAAAGCCGTATCGGAGCACGTATTTCACCACAAAGTCAGCCTATTGAAAGCCGCATACAGTTGTTGCGCGCGTTTGTGCAGGAGGCGGCGCGTTGGTTGGGCAAAGAAGTAGAGCGCCCTCAGCATTGGGGCGGCTATGCCGTAACACCCGCACGCATCGAATTTTGGCAAGGACGTGCCAACCGCCTGCACGACCGTTTTCTATACACCCTGCAACCCGGTGGCAGTTGGCACCTGGAACGATTAGCTCCTTGATTTCGATAGCTTTGCTTGTCTGCCTGCCAAACTTTCCGTATCATTGTATCTGAAAAAACATCCGCATGAAACTGCATTATATCTACCACAGCGGTTTTGCCATCGAAGCCGAAGGCGTTACCGTGATTATCGACTATTTTCAGGACTCGTCCGAAACCAACTTTTATCAGGGTATTGTACACGATTATCTGCTAAAAAAGCCGGGACTCATCTATGTACTCTCCACCCACTTCCACCCCGACCACTTCAATCCTGAGGTGCTTGACTGGCGCGCGCAACGTCCCGATATACGGTACATCTTCTCCAAAGACATCCTGCGCCACCGCCGTGCCACAGCAACCGATGCCACCTACATAAAAAAAGGTGAAGAGTACGTTGACGACACCCTGCACATTCAAGCGTTCGGCTCTACCGATGTGGGCAGTTCGTTCCTCATCCACCTGCAAGGCATGTCCATCTTCCATGCGGGCGACCTCAACAACTGGCATTGGAGCGAAGAATCTACCGAACAGGAAATACGCAAAGCAGAAGGTGACTACCTTGCCGAGCTCAACTACCTGCATGCCAGCGCCCCCGCCATCGACCTGGTAATGTTCCCCGTCGACCGTCGTCTGGGAAAAGAATACACAAAAGGTGCTAAACAATTCATTGGAAAAATAAAAACTGCTATATTTGTGCCCATGCACTTCAGCGAAGATTACGAGGGCGGTAACGCTTTTCGCTCGGATGCCGAAGCCGGTGGGTGTCGTTTTATCAGCATCATGCACCGGGGCGAATGCTTCGATATTACTCAAAAAACATAGAATTATGAATCACATGAAACACCTGTTGTTGGTTTGCCTGATGTGCGCCGTATCTTTCCCGATGTGGGCACAGGATGATAAAGACGATGACAAAAAGGACGAAAGCAGATACCTGGTGGGTGCCGTTCCCGTAGTAGACGGCAAAGTAGTTTTCACCAAAGAGTTTATTATTACCGGTATGCCGCAAGAGAAAGTTTTTGAACGCATGCAGAAGTACCTCACCGACCGCTTGAAGAAGAATAACAACCCCGGCAGCCGCGTGGTATATACCTCGGAAGACCAAAAGCACATCGTTGGCTCGGGCGAAGAGTGGATTGTATTCAAATCGAGCGCCCTGGCACTGGACCGTACCCTCATCAACTACCAGGTAACTGCTACCTGCGAACCGGGTAAATGCATCCTGGAGGTAGAGAAGATACGTTACACCTATCAGGAAAAAGAGAAATATACCGCCGAAGAGTGGATTGTTGACAAGTACGCCCTCAACAAAGCGCAAACCAAACTGGTGCGCGGCTTAGCCAAATGGCGTATCAAGACGGTTGACTTTGCCGATGCCTGGTTTGACGGCGCAGCCGCTGCCTTAAGTGCTGCCGATACCAAACCTGCTGCCGAAAAAACCGCCACAGAGAAAGCTGCCGCCAAGCCTACCACGGCTCCCGCTAACAGCCCGGTAGTAATTGTAGCTGCAACTCCTGTAGTAGCCGTAACACCGGAAGTGGCTCCGGCTCCGCAAATTGCACCGACAGTTGCCCAGTCGCCCACGATTGTTGCCGCACCGGCCATAGCAACTACTGAAATGCCCGGTTACAAAGCCGTTGCTCCCGCTGAGCTTCCAAAGAACGCCATACAAATGGGTACAGGTGGCAAATTGGTAATTGTTATCGGAAAAGATGCTTTCAACATGTCGATGATGACGGCAGACGCCGGTGGTTCGTTAGGACAATCGTCAGGCAAGCCGGTAGTATTCTGCTTCCTGGCTCCCGAACAGCCGTACCAACAAATGGAAAATGCCGAAACATACACCGTACGTTACTATCCGGCAAACCAAAACGATCCTTCAATTGTTTTGGAATGTAAGAAGATGCCTTCACAAGCTCC
>JAVBVL010000049.1:0-5615 GCA_031554285.1 Bacteroides sp. | reverse complement strand
AATTAACTACGAGACTTTTGCCATTCGCGGAATGTTTGTCCCGTTTGCCGTTTAAAGACACGGCTGAACGTGGCGGCATGGGTAAATCCTGATGCCTGCGCTATCTGTTCTTGTATAAGTACAGGGTTTTCGCGCACCATTTGTTGTGCAAACTGTATGCGCTTGTCGTTGATGTAATCGTAAAAGCTGCACCCAAACTCGGCGTTAATCATTTGCGAAACGTACGTACGGTTAGAGTGTAACAGGCGGGCAATGTCGCTCACCGAGAGGTTGGGCTGAAGGAATATGTGCTCTTCATCGACCAACCTGATAAGTTCTGGGATAAATCTGTTGTGCAAGCTATCGGGAGTTGCTACCGATACCTCTTCCAGCAGGAGGGGCGCCGCCTCGGGGTTAATACTCTCGATGGTAAAACGAATCTTGCACACATGATACGTCATGTAATAAATCAGCATAGCCGTAATCAACATCAGAAGATACCGAATGAAATAATACTGTTCAGTGAAAAAGCTCCACAGAATATTGCCTCCCAATGATAAGAACAACAGTGCGTAGAGGCCAACAAGTACCGCACGGCTATTTTCAATGGATTTCTCGTCGAGGTTGGAAAAGTGGCAGGAGAGCTCTTTGCGGTACCGGATGAGGCCCACCGTGGAGTAAATCAGCACCGTGACAACTTGCAAAAAGAAGACGATTGTGAAAGCATACCACGTAAAGATGTACTCCCACCAGGGAAGTGTGCCGGCTACAAATGCAGGGTCGCTCCACTGTTCTCGCGCCGTACGCATAAACCAGATGGATTGCTCTTCGCCCATCAGCAGGTAAAGAAGGGCAACGCCTGCTCCAACAGCCAGTCCGGGAACCAACCAGCTGTATTGCCGCCAGGTAAACGGTGCCGGATGGGTGAGTGCCCGGAAGTAAAGAGAGATGAGTGGGAACACCAACAGCGTACACGTAACATCGAGTACATCGAGCTTATAATAGAGGGAATAGTCTTGTATCTCATTAAATACGGATCCCCAAGTAAACGAGCAGGCGGCCATCAGGAATAGAAACAGTGTCCAAATGCGTTGTGGACGCGAGCTTTTTGTCCAACGGAAGAGCAAGGTTATTGCTCCGGTGGCAGATACAAAGAAAGGGAGAAATAGGAGGGCGTTGTAAAAGAGGTTCATCTATAAGCTTACATTTTCTTACTATACGTAGTTCGTCTGCCAAAAAAAAATGACGGTCAAAGGTACAAAAGGAAGAAAAGAAGAAGCTTTTATTGGTGTTTTTTTCTTGATGATTCGTATAATGTATTTGATGATTCGTTAATTTGTAGCGTTACATCCCTACAAATGGGCTTCGCGGCAGCTCAGTAGGCTGATTTATTTTTAAAGCAACCCCTGAATAGCTTTGATTATCTCTTCATCGGTTCTGCCTTCGGAATATCCTTGAATTACCTTCCTGATTACCCGCTGCTCGTCCAGTATCATAAAGAAAGGAGCTGCGTTGCCGGTTTTGTATTGCTCGACAACCTCCTTGGTGGCATTGAGCATGCGGTAATTCAGTTTGTTTTTATCGGAGTAGAACTTGATGGTACGTGGGTTACCGCTCCAACTCTCGATGGATATCAGGTCGAAGGAATCGGCAGGGAAGCGTTCTTTGAGTGTTTTCAGGAAGGGGATGGCTGCTGCACACGGACCACAGCCAATGCCGGTGAAGTTGAGCAGAAGCACTTTGCTCTTCTGGTTAGCGAGTGATACGGGCGTGCCGTCGGTATCGTTCAGTGTCCACAGGGGAGCTTGCTCGCCTTCCATGGCGGGTTTGGTACTGGCGGGGGCTTTTTCTGTTTCCCAACGTTTGCGTATTTCGTAGCCTTCGGGGAAGTACGCGTATAAATCGAAGTCTTTTAATGACAACGTGTTGAAGGTTACATCCACGCAAGTATGTACACTCACATCGTGCGACATTTCACGACGGAACTTGTACGGTAGGTCGTCACGTTTGCTTATCCACAGCTCATACACAGAGGTGGGGTCCCAACAGTACGGGCTCTCGGGTATGTAATAGGCTTTCCCGAAGAACTCCACCTGCCGGG
This sequence comes from Bacteroides sp., assembly GCA_031554285.1. Taxonomy (GTDB): domain Bacteria; phylum Bacteroidota; class Bacteroidia; order Bacteroidales; family Bacteroidaceae; genus Bacteroides. The sequence goes on along the minus strand of JAVBVL010000049.1, from coordinate 3,535 downwards.
ATTCGTTAATGGTGAGCCGGAAAAAGTAATGGTCGCCCTCGTCGTTGAGCACCAGTTCCGTGTTGTCGGTGGTGGTTAGCGCATACTGCAAAATGTTGCGGGTATAATTAAAGAAGGGAGGTCCCACCAACCGGAAAGGAAGCACGCGGGTGGTAAAATCATCGAGCAACACTCCCTTATGTTCCTCATACACACTTGCTTTGAGATGTCCGTTGTAACCGTACACAAACTGGGTGCCGTTAGCTACCTCGAAAGTGGCATAACATGCTCCAATGGTGGTATCTGCCGGATTATCGTACTCCTGCACATAGTTGGTACGTATAAAAGAGGCCACCGTATCGCCGGGTTGCCAACTCTCAGTGAGTTCATTATAGGTAGCCGACTCTATCTTTTGTAGGTTGCCAACTACTTTGCGTAAGTATTCTTTGTCGAGACTTTTCTGGCCGGCGGCCGTTACCGATACGAGGAACGAAAGGATTAAAAGTGTTGTTTTCATGGCAGCGTGTCTTAATATATACGGCGTAAATATATTACGATTAATTCGTAATTCAATCATATTAAGCAAAAAAAAAGTTCCACGGAGCCGTAAAAACTCTGTGAAACTCCTTTGACTCTGTGGTAAATCAGCTCTTCTATTTATACATAATAAGTGCCGATTGGGCAGGTACATATGCCTCGGCTCCGTACAGGGTGCCTAAACCGGCGGTATTAATCTGTCCGTCTTTACATACAAGGGTGTATTTACCTTCGGGAACGGCTACTTTGGCAGCTTCAGTACGGGCATTATACACCACCACAATATCTGTCCAGTAATCGCCGTTGGCATTGCCTTTGAGCTGGTAGGCTATTACATTAGCGCCCTCTACCGGGAGAAACTCCAGGTGCTTGCGAACCAAATCGGCATCGGCCATACGGAAGGCAGGATGTGCTTTGCGCAAGGCAATGAGGTTGCGATAGTAGTTGTACACATCGTTGTGGAGCGACTTGCGGCTCCAGTCGATGGCATTGATGGAGTCGGGACTCTCAAAGCTGTTGTGAACACCCTTTTTATCGCGCATAATCTCTTCGCCGGCATAGATAAACGGAATGCCTTGTGAGGTAAACACCACCGTTTGCGCCAGCTTATCGAGTTTAGCAAGCTCCTCGGGTTTAATGCCCGGCATGGTAGCACGCAGGCGGTCAACCAGGCACATATCGTCGTGGCACGAAGCGTAGCTAATCATCTGTGTGGGTTGCAGCGCCCAGGGAGCATCGCTGCAATTTACCTGTGCATTGTCTACCTGCGCATGCTGAATGGCTCCTACAATGCCGAATTTCACGCTCTCTTCGCCACCCGGAAGTCCGGCAAGGAAGAGGCCCTTGTCGTGGTCGGTTACCCGTCCGCGCAATCCATCGCGAATCTCGTCAGAGAAAGCGGCAATGCCCGGCATGCGGTAAATCTCTTTCTTCATCGCCAGTGAATCGGCAGGATATTGCGGAGCTTCGGCTGCCCAACCTTCGCCGTAAATTATAATCGAAGGATCTACTGCATCGACCGCCTTGCGAATCTCATTCATCGTTTCAATATCGTGTACACCCATCAGGTCGAAACGGAAGCCATCCAGGTGGTACTCGCTCATCCAGTACAGTACCGATTCAATCATGTACTTGCGCATCATGGCACGGTCGCTGGCCGTTTCGTTACCGCAACCCGAACCGTTGGCAGGTGAGCCATCGGGCTTGTGACGGTAAAAGTATCCGGGAACGGTACGCTCAAAATTGCTTCCGTCTATATTGAAGGTATGGTTGTACACCACATCGAGTACCACGCGGATGCCTGCCTTGTGCAATGCCTGTACCATCTGTTTGAATTCCTTGATACGTGCAGAGGGGTTGTACGGGTCGGTTGAGTACGAGCCATCGGGTACGTTGTAGTTCTGCGGGTCGTATCCCCAGTTGTATTTATTTTCGTTGAGCTTGGTTTCGTCCACCGAAGCATAATCGTACGAAGGTAACAAGTGTACGTGCGTAATGCCCAGTTCCTTGAGGTGGTCGATACCCGTTGTTAACGCTTCGGGCGATTTGGTACCGGTTTCGGTCAGTGCCAGGAACTTGCCTTTATGTTCAATGCCCGATGAAGGGTCGATGGAGAAATCGCGGTGGTGCATCTCATAAATCACCGCATCGGCAGGCGATTTTAGTGCGGGTTTGCTATCGGCAGCCCAATCGTCGGGATTGGTAGCCTGCATGTCGATAATGGCTGCACGCTTGCCGTTTACACCCACTGCATGGGCATTGATACCCGGAGTTTCGCCCAGCCACTTATCGTTTACCTTTACGTTGAACACGTAGAATTTGCCTATCAGGTCTTTTTCTACGGTAGCCGTCCAGGTTCCTTCTTCACCGGGAGTCATGGTTACCGTTTCATAGGGGTGTCCTTCATGACCCGATTCAAAAAGCATCAGCCTCACTTCATCGGCTGTAGGTGCCCACAATGCAAAGTTGGTGCTTGCCGCACTGTACTGCATTTCAATCAAACTCCCCGTGCGTACGGGATACAACTCATACGATGCATACTCCTTCTTTGTGGGCGTACATCCTGTTACGGTCATTGCTGCCACTCCAATAATTGCCAGATAATTCATTTTCATTGTTCTGTTCTCACTCTTTATTTAAGGTACTTCATTTTACTTTGTCGGGGTTCTTGGCGATGAAATCTTTCCAACTGCTGTAGCCCTTCTCGGTGGCAGGACGTCCCATCTGCAGGTAATGACAGTAAGCAGCCGCCAGTCCGTCGGTGGCATCCATAAACACGGGCATTTCGTCTTTCGACAGGCGGAGTATGCGTTGCAACATATCCGCCACTTGTTCCTTGGATGCCTGTCCGTTACCGGTGATGGCCATCTTTATCTTCAGCGGTGCGTACTCGGTGATGGGAATGTCGCGGCTCAGCGCTACCGCCATGGCAACGCCCTGTGCCCGTCCCAACTTAAGCATCGATTGCACGTTCTTCCCGAAGAAAGGAGCCTCGATGGCCAGTTCATCGGGCAGATAGCTGTCAATAATGCCCTGCACCCGTTCGTGTATATGACGCAGTTTGAGGTAATGATTGGCATACTTACGCAGGTCGATAATGCCCATTGCCACCATCTCGGGCTTGGTGCCTACTACTTTGAGTACGCCGTATCCCATGATGGTAGTACCGGGGTCGATACCGAGGATAATCTTTTCCTTAACCGGTTGAATCACTCTATTACCTCCATCAGTGTGGGAAATCCCACCACTTTATCTTTAAAAATCTTTGCCAGTTCCTCGTTGAGCTTGGCTCCCTGTTCCAGGTGCCAGCGGTGAAGCAGTCCGCTACTCTCCACTTCCCATTGCAGGGAGTACGACGAGCCTTCGTCCCTGTGACTCAGCACCCTGCATATACGCGGAGTTTTAAGTGTACCGTGACGGGTTACTTCGGGGATGTAACTTTCCTTGATCCAAATCAGGAAATTATCGTGGATTTCATCGTCCACCTGAAACGTTGTATTGTAGATGAGCATAATTTTTT
>JAVBVL010000102.1:0-5740 GCA_031554285.1 Bacteroides sp. | reverse complement strand
CAGATTGTGGCACTCTGTGACTATGAACAATCAAATGCCGAAGATTGCCAGAAATACCTGGAAAAAGCATCTTTACCCAAAGCCGCCATTTATTCCGGAGAAAAAGGCTACGAGGAACTTTGCAAACGCGATGACATAGATTTAGTGTATATTGCCGCAGATTGGTTACATCACTTCCCTATAGCCGAGTGCGCTATGGAAAATGGAAAACACGTAGCGATAGAGGTTCCCTCCGCTATGAATCTTAAAGAGTGCTGGGGACTGATTAACTTAAGCGAGAAAACCCGTAAACACTGTATGATATTGGAAAACTGCTGCTACGACTGGTTTGAAATGAATACGTTGAACATGGCACAACAAGGCGTATTTGGTGAGGTTATCCGCGGACAGGGAGCCTATATTCACGAACTTAGTCCGTTTTGGGACCACTATTGGAAGAACGGTAAGGATGACAAATTAGGATGGCGCCTGGAATATAACATGAAACATCGCGGAGACGTATATGCTACCCATGGGCTCGGTCCTGTGGCACAAGCGTTCGATATTCATCGTGGCGACCGCATGGAAACGTTGGTAGCTATGGATACCAAATCATTTGTAGGCAAAGAATTGGTAGAAGATAGAACCGGAGAGAAATGCGAGAATTTCCGTAACGGCGACCATACTACCACGTTAATTCGTACGGCAAACGGAAAAGTTATCGAGATACAGCACAATGTAATGACTCCGCAGCCTTATAACCGTTTGTATCAGCTTACCGGTACCAAAGGCTTTGCCAATAAATACCCGGTTCAAGGATATGCCGTTGATTCCAAGCAATTGGCTGCTTCGGGAGCAGAACCTCAAATAGAGAACCTGAATGCACACCGGTTCCTCCCCAAAGAAGAGATGGAGGCACTTGTAGAAAAGTTCCAGCATCCGATATTGAAGAAATATGGTGAGATGGCCAAAGAAGTAGGAGGTCATGGAGGTATGGACTTTATCATGGATAGCCGGTTGGTATATTGCCTGCAAAACGGATTGCCTTTAGACCTGGATGTATATGACCTGGCAGAATGGTGCGCTTTGGCAGAACTCGGTGAACTTTCTATGGATAACAACTGTGCGTCTGTACAATTTCCTGACTTCACCCGTGGTGAGTGGAACGTTGTAAAGGGTTACAAGTTTGCTTATGCAAGCCCCGAAGAAGAAAAAGAATCGATGGATAAAGCCAAAGCTTTTACAAGTAAACTGAAAGAACAGGGTGCTAAAGATTGGAAACATGAAAAATAAAGAACCTATTAAAGAACTGGCGAATATTGTTTCGCAATTCTCCATCTCGGGTACCATTGAGCAAATTGAGCCGATGGGTACCGGACTCATCAATGACACGTACCGGGTAACAACTGCCGGAAAGGAATCCCCCGATTACGTGCTTCAACGTATCAATCATGCCATCTTTACCGATGTAGAGATGCTGCAGAATAACATCCGGATGGTAACCCAACACATTCGCCGGAAACTGGAAGAACAGGGTGAAACAGATATTGACCGCAAGGTGCTTAACTTCCTGCCCCTCACTGATAGCGAGAAGACCTATTGGACCGACGGAGCCGGTTACTGGCGCCTGATGGTTCTTATTCCGGATGCGAAGACCTACGAAACCGTCAACCCGGAGTATTCGTACCAGGCCGGACTGGCTTTTGGTAACTTCCAATCCCAACTGGCCGATATGCCCAATCAACCCGGTGAAATTATCCCGCACTTCCACGATATGGAATACCGGTTGATGCAGCTACGAGACGCCGTCAAGGCGGATGCTGCCCACCGGGTAAGCGAAGTGCGATACTATCTGGATGAAATTGAAAAGCGTGCCGATGAGATGTGTAAAGCCGAACGGATGCACAGGGAAGGCATACTGCCTAAACGGATATGTCATTGCGACACGAAGGTCAACAACATGTTGTTTGATGTTGACGGAAAAGTGCTTTGCATCATCGACCTTGATACGGTAATGCCTAACTATATCTTCTCCGATTATGGCGACTTCATGCGTACCAGTGGTAATACCGGCGATGAAGATGATGCGGAATTAAGTCGGGTTAATTTTGATCTGGAGATATTCAAGGCTTTCACGAAAGGATACCTGAAAGGTGCCTCATTCCTCACCCAGGTTGAAATAGAGAACCTGCCTTTTGCAGCAACTCTGTTCCCGTACATGCAGTGTGTCCGGTTCCTGGCCGATTATATCAATGGGGATACGTATTACAAAATTAAGTATCCTTTGCATAACCTGGTGCGCACAAAAGCACAGTTCAAGCTGATGCAAAGTGTTGAATCTCATCTTGAAGAGATGCACGCTTTTATTGGCGATTGCCTGAAGAAATAGTTTTCGAGTATTTTATTATATCATAAACGGAGGCGGGGTATTTCAAATATCCCGCCTTTATTTTTACCTTTGCATTCAATTAAGTAAAAACGAATGATTGTTTGTATAGCAGAAAAGCCCTCTGTGGCACGCGATATTGCCGATATCCTCGGAGCCCGAAACCGGAAAGAAGGATATATTGAAGGTAACGGATACCAGGTAACCTGGACATTCGGCCATTTGTGCAGCCTCAAAGAACCGCACGAATATACGCCGGCGTGGAAGTCGTGGAGCCTGGGCAGCCTGCCCATGATTCCACCCCGCTTCGGTATCAAAGTCATTGAGAACCCTACGTACGAGAAGCAATTTCATATCATTGAAGGACTGATGCAACAGGCGAAGATGATTATCAACTGCGGGGATGCCGGTCAGGAAGGAGAGCTTATACAACGATGGGTAATGCAGAAGGCCGGGGTAAGCTGCCCCGTGAAGCGGCTTTGGATTTCGTCTTTAACAGAAGAATCCATTCGTGAAGGTTTTGCCAAACTGAAAGACGAGTCCGATTTCCAACCCTTGTATGAGGCGGGGCTCTCTCGCGCCATCGGCGATTGGGTGTTGGGCATGAATGCTACCCGTCTGTACACCATCAAGTACGGGCAGAACCGTCAGGTACTTTCCATTGGGCGGGTACAAACACCTACGCTGGCATTGATTGTAAACCGTCAATTGGAAATTGAAAACTTTACCCCCGAACCTTATTGGGAATTAAAGACGGTGTACCGCGAAACTACCTTTTCGGCTACCAAAGGTAAGTTTACTACCAAAGAAGAAGGACTGGAATTCCTCGAAACCGTGTGCCAATCGGACTTTACCGTAACCGATGTATCGGCCAAGAAAGGAGTGGAGTATGCTCCCCGTTTGTTCGACCTTACTTCATTGCAGGTAGAGTGCAACAAGAAGTTTGGTTACTCTGCCGACGAAACCTTAAAACTCATCCAGTCGCTCTACGAAAAGAAGGTAACTACCTATCCTCGTGTAGATACCACTTTCCTGAGCGACGATATATATCCCAAATGTGCTACCATCCTCAAAGGCATTCGCGACTACGAAGTGCTCACGGTGGCGCTCGATCTGAATAAACTTCCCAAGTCCAAGAAGGTGTTCGATAACTCCAAAGTAACCGATCACCACGCCATCATTCCTACCGGGCAACATCCGCAGAATCTTTCGGACATGGAGCGGCGTGTATTCGATATGGTGGCACGTCGCTTTGTGGCGGTATTCTATCCCGATTGTAAAATTTCAACCACCACCGTATTGGGCGAGGTGGATAAGATTGAGTTCAAGGTAAGCGGTAAGCAAATCCTGGAACCAGGTTGGCGCGTGGTGTTTGCCAAGGAACAGGTGGAAGAGAAAGAGGGTGACGAAGAGCGCGTATTACCTCTTTTTGTGCAAGGCGAAAGCGGTCCGCACGTACCCGACCTGAATGAGAAGTGGACGCAGCCTCCCAAACCTTATACCGAAGCGACCTTACTGCGGGCGATGGAGACGGCAGGTAAGTTGGTCGATAATGATGAATTACGCGATGCCTTGAAAGAGAATGGTATCGGTCGGCCCTCTACCCGGGCGGCTATCATTGAAACACTGTTTAAGCGTAACTACATCCGCAAGGAAAAGAAGAATCTGGTAGCTACCTCTACAGGAGTAGAGCTGATACAAACCATCCACGAAGAGCTGCTCAAATCGGCAGAACTCACCGGTATGTGGGAGAAGAAGTTGCGCGAAATAGAAAAGCGTTCGTACGATGCCCGCCAGTTTCTGGAAGAACTCAAACAGATGGTTGGGGAGATTGTACACAGCGTATTGAGCGACAATACCAACCGCCGCATCACCATTGAAGAAGCTGTGAAGCAAACCGCCGCTTCAAAAGGAGGGAAGGCTCCCGGCGAAGCCAAGAATGCCGAACCCAAGAAGCGCGTGCGCAAGCCTGCTGCTCCGAAAGCAGAACAGCCCAAGGATGTCAATACTCAGGCTGCTGTATCAGATGCTTTGGTGGGGCAACCTTGTCCGGTATGCGGCAAAGGGGTAATTATCAAAGGAAAAACAGCTTACGGTTGTTCCGAATGGAAAGACGGTTGTACCTACCGTCAGCCGTTTGAGGCGTAATACCCTATACCGATTTCTCATTCTGTAGGCTTCCTGCATTACGGGCAACGCTTTGATGTCGCCCATGTGCCAAGCGTCGCGCCTCCGTATATTAATCCTTTCTCAATCGGGTTGTTTTAAACAATGCTAAAGCAGCAAAAACTTGCAAATAAAACTCTTTAGATTCTTGCAGATATGACGTAATTTTGCACGGCATTTTAATTCTTCACAAAAACTATGACATCAGTAAACGTTATCTTGCGCTCTTCTGTCAAGCAAGGGCGCCATCCGGGGAGTCTCTTCCTCCGTGTAATACACAACCGTAAGATCAAAACCGAGACCATCGATTGCTACCTCTTTCCCGAAGAATGGGATGCCGTACGGCAACAAGTTATTTACCCTGAAAACAATCCGGAGCGAGCAGCATACCTGGCGGAAGTGGAGGCGAAGATTGCCACCTTGTCCGCAGCGTTGCAAGGAATTATCAACACATTGGAGAAGCAGGGGTGTTACACGGCTGGAGACCTAATCGGCAAGTTCCGTCGCAAGAAAGACGAAAGCTACCTGATGGGCTACGTTGAAGCGCTTGCTTCCAACCTGCAAAAATGTGAACAATACCGGCTTGCCAGAGCCTATCACACCGTATCCAAAGCCCTGGTGAAGTTTAACAAAGTGTCAGACATTCCCTTGAGTCACATCAATGTCACGTTGATAAGGTCCTTTGAGAAGGATATGATGAAGCGTGGCTTGAAGCCCAACACAATATCCTATTATATGCGTAACCTGCAGGCTATTTACAACAAGGCCGTAGCAGCCCGGCGTATACCCGCTACAGCTATCAGTCCCTTTACGGGAGTCAATACGAAAGTTCACCCTTCGATCAAACGCGCGCTGACTGCCGAAGAAACCACCCAACTGTACAAGATCAACTTCGACAGCCTGTTGGAGCAATGTCCCAAAGGCTTCCCTGCCCACGAACATATTGAGAACCTCCGCCTTTCTCACAGCCTGTTCATGTTCTGTTTCTTTGCACAGGGTATGTCCTTTATAGATATGGTATACTTGCGGAAAGAAAATATCAGGGGCGGGATATGCACCTACTACCGCCGCAAAACGCGGCAACAAGTCGAAATCAAGCTGAATGACGGCATGAAGGAGGTAATCAAGACGTTTGCTCCCCGGGTAAGGAACTCGCCTTACCTGTTTCCTTTCATCAGGAGCGACGGTGAAGCTGCGCGCCGTCAATAT
>JAVBVL010000039.1:0-6880 GCA_031554285.1 Bacteroides sp. | reverse complement strand
ATATTGACGGCGCGCAGCTTCACCGTCGCTCCTGATGAAAGGAAACAGGTAAGGCGAGTTCCTTACCCGGGGAGCAAACGTCTTGATTACCTCCTTCATGCCGTCATTCAGCTTGATTTCGACTTGTTGCCGCGTTTTGCGCCGGTAGTAGGTGCATATCCCGTCCCTGATATTTTCTTTCCGCAAGTATACCATATCTATAAAGGACATACCCTGTGCAAAGAAGCAGAACATGAACAGGCTGTGAGAAAGGCGGAGGTTCTCAATATATTCATGGGCAGGGAATCCTTTAGGACATTGCTCCAACAGGATGTCGAAGTTGATCTTGTACAGCTGGGTGGTTTCTTCGGCAGTCAGCGCACGTTTGACCGAAGGGTGCACTTTCGTATTGACTCCCGTAAAGGGGCTGGAAACCGGAATAGGCAAGCGCCGGGCTACTACGGCCTTGTTGTAAATAGCCTGCAGGTTACGCATGTAGTAAGATATTGTGTTGGCTTTCAGGCCACGGTCCATCATATCTATTTCAAAGGATCTTATCAACGTGACATTAATATGACTCAAAGGAATGTCTGACACTTTGTTAAACTTCACCAGGGCTTTGGATACGGTGTGATAGGCTCTGGCAAGCCGGAATTGTCCGTTTCTTCGCAAGTCGGAAGCAAGCGCTTCAGCGTAGCCCAACAGGTAGTTTTGACCTTTCCTAAGCTGATACTTGTCAATTACGTCCTTGGCCGTGTACTCCCCCCTCCTCTCCAATGTGTTGATAATTCCTTGCAACACTGCGGACATGATACTAATCTTTTCGCCCACATCATTCAAGTAAGCCTGCCGCTGCGGGTTGTTTTCAGGATAAATGATTTGTTTCTGTTCCACATCCCATTCCTCGGCAAAGAGGTGGAAACCGGTGACAGCAGTTTTGACTTTGCGGTTGTGTATCACGCGAAGAAATAAGCTTCCCGGGTGGCGGCCCCGCTTGATAGAAGACCGCAATACAAAGTTTAATGATGCCATAGAATATAAAGTATTAAAGATTTCCGCAAATTACACCTTAGCTGTTCAACAAAAACAAACAGTTTTCTTTTGCAAAAACACACCTTTATACACTTCTGGAACGCTGTATACCTTTATCCATTGGCATTACCCCATCAAGAGGACACACTTTACTGACTATTCACCGACCTTCATTGTTCCGTCTCGGGGTTATCCGCCGGAATGCGGTAGTTGCCCGGTGCAGGTCACAAATAACAGACGTACTAAATCCGCGGTTTCATTTTAACAATTCTTGAGTGTTTTACTTTGTAGTTTTTTGCTGTTCAACAACTTAAAAACGGTTTTTCAAAGGCTGTATAACATCAAAAGCACAAACGCAAACATATAAATACTAAACCAATTTCGCAAGAAACATGGAAGGAATCTACAACTATTTTTTGAAAATGCAGTCAACAAAAGAGTTTTCTACTCAAAACCAAACAAAAACGACTGAATACGGCTCGTAGTGAGCCATATTCAGTCGTTTTTGTTTGGTTTTGAAAAGGATTAAAGCATGTCCTACAGCTTCACCTTCTTACTTACTGAGCGTGATTCGTTCTGCAAACGGTCCAGGGCAGTAACCACAAACTTATACTTCTTCTTTCCATCGTTATAAGGTAACTTACAGAAGGTATTGCGGGTAATGGCAACAATATGTGCGGGGTTCTCGATATCCACATCCTCGTCGGGACCAAAGCAATATACTACGTACTGCGTAGCCTCATCCATAGGAGTCTTAAACTTGGGAGCCGTCCAGAACAGCACGTACCCATCAGCCGTCCAAACGGCTTTTACCTTGCGTACTTTATCGGGAGCCTGGTTGTCCATGAAGTCGAAAGTGGGTTGCAGGGCGGGATACTTGTGATACTCTGTTTCCAGGGCATCACGATACTTGCCGGCATTCTCAACCACTGCACTGGCAGGCCATTGGCAACTACCGCCAATACTCTGGAAAGCACGTTGCAAAGCCATCTTACGGGGAAGTTGGTTCATGGTAGGATATTCCGGGTCGGCATTCTCAACGGTATTCATTACCGACTGACCGATGAAGAGCGGACGGTTGCCGTTGTTCTTCGCCCACCAGCGTACCAATACGTCATAGTCGGCACGAGGGTGACCAATCTGCCAATAGATTTGCGGGATGTTATAGTCTACCCAACCTTCACGCGCCCACAACAATACATCGGCATAGAGGTCGTCATAGTTTTGCAGGCCGTTGGTTTTGCTGCCCAGCGGGTCGCTGCTCTCGTTACGGTAAATACCAAACGGACTGATACCAAACTTCACCCAGGGTTTTAGTTCGCGGATGGTTTCGTGAATCTTCTTGATAAGGATGTTCACATTATCGCGCCGCCAATCGTTTTTATTGCTGAAGCCTCCGCCATAACGGGCAAAGCTGGCAGCATCGGGAAAATCCTGCCCGGGCACGGGATAAGGGTAGAAATAGTCGTCCATATGGATGGCATCTACATCGTAACGTGACACGATGTCGGTAATTACCATGCAGATGTGGCGACGACTTTCGGGCAATGCCGGGTCAAAATAGAGTTGGGTACCGTACGTAACAAACCATTCGGGATGTATATTGTACAAATGATTAGGCGCCAACTGATTGCTGAGGTTGGTCTTCACGCGGTACGGATTAATCCAGGCATGGAACTCCATGCCACGCTTGTGGCATTCGTCAATCATAAACTGCATAGGATCCCAGTACGGCGAAGGCGCCTGACCTTGCACACCGGTAAGGAAACGGCTCCACGGTTCCAGTTCCGAAGCATACAGGGCATCGGCCTCGGGACGCACCTGGAAGATGATGGCATTGATACCCGCCTTCTGCAAGGCATTGAGCTGACTAATCAGCGTTTGCTGTAACTGTTCGGTGGGAATACCTTTAAATTGTCCGTTCACCGCTTGTATCCATGCACCGCGAAACTCGCGTTTGGGAGCAGTGGTGCTTGTTGTTTGCGCTGCAACTCCTACGGTTACTAAAAGAGCCAGCGCGAAAACTAATTTTCTCAGAATCATTGCTTGTTACATTTTGATAATGGGCGCAAAGATAGCATAATGTGTTTTCTATTTCTTGAATTGCGTTCAAAAAATGGTTACCTTTGCCGACCATTATAAAAAAATAACACCGCACATGTCAGAAAGCAAGTATATATCCATCAAAGGCGCCCGGGTGAATAACCTGAAAAACATTGACGTTGATATTCCCCGCAACAAACTGGTAGTTATCACCGGGTTATCGGGCTCAGGGAAATCGTCGTTAGCATTTGATACGCTGTATGCCGAGGGGCAACGCCGGTATGTGGAAAGCCTCAGCAGTTATGCCCGCCAGTTCCTGGGGCGTATGAGCAAGCCCGAATGCGACTTTATCAAAGGTATCCCGCCCGCTATTGCCATTGAACAGAAGGTAAACAGCCGCAATCCACGTTCTACCGTGGGCACCTCTACTGAAATATATGAGTACTTGCGTTTGCTTTATACCCGGGTGGGTAAAACCTACAGCCCGGTGAGCGGCGAGGAAGTGCGAAAGCATTCTATTGAAGACATTGTGGGCGCCATGCTCGCCTATCCGGAAGGAACACGCTATACCATACTGGCTCCCATTCTGCTGCGTGAAAACCGTACGCTCAAGGAACAGCTGGATATTGACCTCAAACAGGGATTCAACCGTTTGGAAGTAAATGGAGAGATGATACGCATTGACGAATACCAACCGAAAACGGGCGATACGGTATTGCTGCTGGTTGACCGTATGGCGGTTGCCACTACCAAAGATGCCATCAGCCGCTTGTCCGATTCTGCCGAAACAGCCATGTATGAGGCCGACGGGACTTGCATGCTCCGCTTCTACCTTGAGGACAGCACCACCAAACTACATACATTCAGCACCAAGTTTGAAGCCGACGGCATGGTGTTTGAAGAACCCAGCGACCAGATGTTCTCCTTTAACTCGCCCATCGGCGCCTGTCCGTCCTGCGAAGGATTTGGCCGTATCATTGGCATTGACGAGCATCTGGTAATACCCAACCGGGCACTCTCTATCTACGATGGTGCCGTGCAATGTTGGCGCGGCGACAAGGTAGGCGAATGGAAAGACCAGGTGATACACAATGCCGGCAAGGTGGACTTACCCATCTTTACCCCTTATTACGAGCTGACCGATGAACAACGTTCCATGCTGTGGAACGGCACCCGTTACTTCGGGGGTATCAACCAGTTCTTCGAGATGCTGGAGAAAGACGTGTACAAGATACAAAACCGGGTAATGCTGGCCCGTTACCGCGGAAAGACTATCTGCCCCGTATGCCACGGCACACGCCTCAAGCCCGAAGCGAGTTATGTACGGGTAGGTGGCCGCAACATCTCCGAATTAGTTGACCTGCCGATAACGGAACTAAAAGCATTCTTCGACACGCTGGAACTGAACGAGCACGATACCAACGTGGCGCGCCGTATCCTGATTGAAATAAACAGCCGCATCCGCTTCCTGATAGATGTAGGATTGGGATATCTTACGCTGAACCGTTTGAGCAACTCACTGTCGGGCGGTGAGAGCCAACGCATCAACCTGGCTACCTCGTTGGGAAGTAGCCTGGTGGGTAGCTTGTACATACTGGACGAGCCGAGTATCGGCCTGCACAGCCGCGATACCGACCGCCTCATCCATGTATTACGCCAGTTGCAAGAATTGGGCAACACGGTAGTGGTGGTTGAACACGATGAAGAGATTATCCGTGCAGCCGATTACATCATCGACATCGGTCCAAATGCCGGGCGCTTGGGCGGAGAGGTGGTATACCAGGGCGATATGAACGACTTGCAAAAAGGCAGTAACAGTTACACGGTACGCTACCTGTTGGGTGAGGACGAAATTCCCGTGCCCGCACTGCGCCGTCCGTGGAACAACTATATTGAGATAAAAGGTGCCCGAGAGAACAACCTGAAAGGGGTGGATGTACGCTTTCCGCTCAATGTTATGACGGTGGTAACCGGCGTTTCGGGTTCGGGAAAGAGTACGTTGGTGCGCGACATCTTCTACCGCGCCCTGAAACGGGAAGTGGACGAATGCAGCGACCGCCCCGGCGAGTTTATCTCCATTGGTGGCGATATACGCAACCTGCGCAATGTGGAGTTTGTCGACCAGAATCCCATCGGAAAGTCGTCACGCTCTAATCCTGTTACCTATATCAAAGCCTACGATGAGATACGGAAACTGTGGGCCGACCAGCCACTTGCCAAACAAATGGGCTACACGGCAGGGTATTTCAGTTTTAATAACGAAGGCGGACGTTGCGAGGAATGTAAGGGAGACGGTACTATCACGGTAGAGATGCAGTTCATGGCCGACCTGGTACTGGAATGTGAATCGTGCCACGGCAAACGCTTCAAGGCTGACACATTGGAGGTACAATACCAAGGCTTGAACATCTATGACGTACTGGAAATGACGGTGAACCAAGCCGTGGAGTTCTTCACTGAAAACAACCAGAAGAAGATTGCCCGCAAACTGGTGCCGCTGCAAGATGTAGGGTTGGGATATATCAAACTGGGACAAGCCTCGTCTACCCTATCGGGTGGCGAAAACCAACGTGTGAAGTTGGCGTATTACCTAAGTCAGGAAAAAGCCGACCCCACCCTGTTTATCTTTGATGAGCCTACCACCGGTTTACACTTCCACGATATACGCAAGTTGTTAGAAGCCTTCGATGCATTGATACGCCGCGGCCACACCATTGTAATCATTGAACACAACATGGATGTGATTAAGTGTGCCGACCATGTGATTGACCTTGGTCCCGAAGGCGGCGATAAGGGAGGTATTATTGTGGCAACCGGCACGCCCGAAGAGGTAGCCGCCTGTGCCACTAGTTATACAGGGCAGTTCTTGCAGGAGAAACTGCACGCTTAAGATTCCTGCATAAAATATTAGCCGATAATCCGCGCGGATTATCGGCTAATATTTTATTATTAAGATCTGAAACCGAGATTTCAGGCCCTAATATCTTCTTTTCAGGCCTTAAAAATAGAATCCGAAGCCTATTTTCAATCCCAATTT
Source organism: Bacteroides sp. (assembly GCA_031554285.1). GTDB lineage: Bacteria > Bacteroidota > Bacteroidia > Bacteroidales > Bacteroidaceae > Bacteroides. The sequence continues at coordinate 789 of JAVBVL010000039.1, read as the reverse complement.
GGAATAATCACCATCTTTGAAACTGAAGTCGTAATATACAGCCGGCTCAATAGTCACCGTACGACTGAGGAAGTAGGCATATCCGGCTTCAAATCCTAAAGTCGTGTCGTTAAAATCGCCACCGCCACTCCAGTCATACTTTTTATACTTCAAGCCTGCACCCAAATAGATACCGGTACGGTCAAAGTAATAGCGTCCGCCCACACCTACGGTATAAATGTCGACCTCATTTCTCCACTCAGCCCCGGCACTCACCAATAGAGCCACGTTATCTGTCAGGAAGTTACCTGCCTGTCCGATAAAACCGAACTTGGTCTTTTCCAATTTACTATACGAGAAGTCTAATCCCGTAACCGAAGGGTTTACAAACCACTTACCTTTTTCAAACTGTGCCTGAGCACCTACTGTTGCCACTAACAGGCATACTACAACTAAAAACTTCTTCATCATTGTTCTTTGTTTAGATGTTTATACTTTTCTTCCTCTTCACGGCGACGCTGTTGCAACTGTTCTTTCTTCCTCAGCACAAGCCAAAGGATGAGTACAATTACATACGAACCGCCTAAAGTCAGGTATTTTTCCGTATCGCCCATCTCCGTATTACGTGGCAACAGGTAAGCTGCCGTAACCGAGATGTAAATAAGTAAGGCTATGGTAAGCCAGGTCGATTTCTTAACTTTCTTCATATTTTCTTTTCCAACTATAATACCATACGATAGCTACCAGCACACAGCATCCGCCAACGGAATAGGCCCAAACAGGCGGCAGGTTGAATCCTTCGGGAGCCAG
>JAVBVL010000071.1:0-6945 GCA_031554285.1 Bacteroides sp. | reverse complement strand
CCGTTGCCCGCGTGGACAGAATTTCCACGGCTTGGAGGTTAATCACTTTCACACTGTCGCTTTGCGCACCCGCCTGGGTTGAAAATAGCGACGAAGCTGCCAATAAGCTGGCAACTGCACATAGTTTCTTCTTCATTTTCTTGTTCTCTACGCCGGCATTACCCGGATCAGGTTTTAAGGGTATATTCTCAGCCCGTCATGTTTAAGGCACCCCTACTAAATAAAATTTCGCTGCAAAAGTATAGTTTTTAAAGGTTCTGTGCAAGAAAACTTCCTTAGAAACTAAAAACTTTGTACTTTTGTACTTTGTTTTCAAGCACGACATTAAAGAGTAAATCATTCATATAAAACGTAATAGATATGTTATTTCTTCAAGCAACACAAGTGGCAGATTCTCTCCAAAGTACTCCTGCCCACGAGCTTACTCAAGCCATTGCTCAAACGGGTGTGGTAGAAAAGTTCCCCATCCTGGAACCCTTCATTAACTTCTGCATTGTAGGTGGCGGACGCATCCTGGCTGCGCTGATAGTCTTTGTGGTAGGGCGTTTTGTTATTTCATTGCTCAATAAGTTTATATCCAAACTGCTCGACCGCCGCAAGGTAGAGGTTAGCGTGAAGACGTTCGTGAAGAGCCTTATCAACGTACTGCTTACCATCCTGTTGATTATCGCCGTAGTCGATAAGCTGGGTGTGGCAACCACTTCCTTTGCCGCCCTGTTGGCTTCGGCGGGTGTGGCCATTGGTATGGCGCTTTCGGGTAACCTGTCAAACTTTGCCGGGGGCTTGGTGATTCTGCTCTTCAAACCGTATAAGGTAGGCGATGTTATCGAGAGCCAGGGCTTTATTGGTACGGTGAAGGAGATTCAGATATTCCATACCATCGTTACTACAGGCGATAACAAGACCATCTTTGTACCCAACGGTTCATTGAGCAATGGAGTGGTAACCAACTACAGCCACCAAAAGACACGCCGCGTTGAATGGGTGTTCGGGGTAGATTACGGCGAAGACTATGCCAGGGTAGAAGAAGTAGTACGCACTGTGCTTGCTACTGATAAACGTATCCTTAGCAAGCCCGAACCTTTTGTAGCTCTGCATGCTTTAGCTGCCAGTAGCGTAAATGTAGTGGTACGCGTATGGGTAAAGAGTGAGGATTACTGGGATGTTTATTTCGGTATCAACCGGGATGTATATGCTACGTTCAACAAGGAAAAGATTAACTTCCCGTTCCCACAGATGACGGTGCATCAAGCTTAAAAAGAAAGTGCTTAGTGGTACGCCACTAAGCACTTTCTTTTTATTCGTGTTTCACTCTCGGTTTTAGCGTAGTGAGCGATTCAATCTTGATGGGCTTGCCACTGTCGATACTCTTCCGGGCAGCTACTCCAATGAGGATAGACATAGCACCTTCACGTACGCCGGCTCCTTGCTTGAGTGTATCAGGCAAATCCTGGTCTTTGAACAGGTGCGCATGCAGAATGGGGTCGCCACCACCGTGACCGCCTTGTCCTGCCATTACGCGAATCAGTTTTGACTTACCGAAGTTCTTCGTCAGGCGGATTACGTCGCCGTCTTCCAGTTCTTCCCACGGTTGGCGTTCTTTAATCCAAGCTTCTACACGTCCCTTGGTACCGTTAAAGGCAATGCGATAGCCTTCGTAGGGTGAGTAGGTGGTAAGTGAGTAGCTAACCTGCACCTTATTCATATATTTAATCTGTACCGCCATCTTATCGAAGATGTTGATGTCCTCACGGTACACGCAACCATCGCGGAAGTATCCGTCGTAGTGTTCGTTCTTGGCGTAGAGGTCCATGAGTCGTTGATCTTTGGTCATATCCCAATAGAAGTTACACTCCTTTTGATGGCTGCATGAGCGACAGTTCTTTCCGCGGAACGTTCCGTTCTTTCCGTAGAACTGTAAATCTCCGTAGGCAAATACCTCTTCGGGTTCCGAGTCAATCCACCAGTTGAGCAGGTCGAAGTGGTGGGTCGATTTATGTACTAACAAACTGCCGCTCCATTCACGGTAACCGTGCCAACGGCGGAAATAGTCAGCCCCGTGACGGGTATCGAGGTACCAGTGGAAATCTACCGAAGTAATGTCGCCAATCTCTCCGGCGCGGAGCAGTTCGTATATTTTAGCGCGGTGCGGTGAGTAGCGGTAGTTAAAGGTAACCGTTACCTTCTTGCCCGTGCGGGCTTGTGCATCGAGAATAGCCTGACATTTATCCTCATCGGTAGTCATGGGCTTTTCAGTAATCACATCGGCGCCGGCGTTGAGGGCTTTGATGATAAACTGGTCGTGCAAAGCATCGGGGGTGGTAACCATCACCACATCCGGTTTGGTTTGCTTCATCATCTCGTCAAAGTCGGCAAAAGCGGGGCAGTTGGGTTCGGCAATTACGCCACGGGTGTACTCAATACGTCCGGGGTTGCTGTCGCACAATCCTACAAACTCCATGTATTCCTTGTAACCGGTATCTACCAGTTGCTTGCCCCACATGCCCGAACCGCGGTGTCCGCAGCCTACCATGGCGTAGCGTATTTTCTTCTTCGGTGCAGTAGCGGCACCTTTCTTCTTATCGGCCGGCAGTGTTACGCCCAAAGCAGGGGCGGCGGCGATTGCTCCGGCCATCACGCCGGTTGTTTTCAGGAACTTTCTTCTATCCATACTTTTTGTGTTTTTCTTGGTACTTATTAAAAGTAGTGTGTACGAACACAAACATACAGATATTTACGCAAATTCTATGATATTTTCTAAAATATCTTGTAAATTAGCACATAAGAGGGTTAAACTTTCCTGTATATCTGTTGTTTTATATGGAATTGAAAAATAAAATATCAGATACATGTTTTCGGAAAGATTCCTTCATACCCGGTGTTCCCGGATAGTCTTACAGATATTCCTGCTACTTCTGGCAGGCTCTCCGCTGTGGGCGTTTGGTAATACAAAGTTATACAATGACACGGTTTTTCTCAAGAACGGGGAGGTGCTGATTGGCGAAATACGTGAGATGCACCTGGGACTGCTCTCTATCAAGTCGAACGACCTGAACCTGCTCGATGTAAAGGTGTCGAAGATAAAGACCATCAGCTCGGCATCAGATACCTTGCGCATTGAAACGTCCGACAAGGTGGTACGTTACGGGGCATTGAAGCCTTCTGCCCGCCCGGGGTATGTGTACATTGTTACCAAGGAGCACCGGCACTTGGTGCAGGTAAATACCATCAATACTTTGCTCTCGTTCGACAGGCACTTTTGGGAGAATCTTTCGGGCAATGTCTCGGCGGGGTTCAGCTATTCGCGCTCCAGTGATATCGGGCAGTTGAACCTCAGCTTCGCGGTGTACTATGGCGCCAAGAAGTACGATGTGGGCCTTACCGGTTCGGGTATTGCTTCCATCGACTCTGCTTCCTTCTCCCGCGACAGGGAAGACTTGGATATTACGTTGCTGTACAATGTAAAGAATATGTGGTATGCCCTGGGTTCGCTGGATTATCAACGTAACCTGCAACTCTCCATCTCCCGCCGTTTCCAGGAAACAATGGCTGCGGGATACAAAGTGATGTTCACCCGAAGCCTCCAGATGATGAACATGGCAGGGTTGAGTGTGAGTCAGGAACGCAGCACCACCGGGAACAACGAGAGTTTTCTGTGGGAGCTCCCGGTAGGTTTCACGCTCGACTATTTCAAGTACTCTCATCCTAATATACAGGTGTCTTCCAATAATATATTCTATACGGGACTTACCCAGTGGGGGCGTGTGCGTTTCAACTCCAATAATACTTTTTCCTGGGAACTGTTCAAAGATTTCTACTTTACGGTGAATCTGTACCTTAACTACGATAACCGTCCGCCCGATTCAGGGACTTCTACCAGCACTACCGATTATGGTGCGGTGGTGGGAATATCCTATAAATTTTAGTTCTGCTAAACAGATTTTTTCTCTGTAGCTACAGAGAAAAGAGCCCGAATACAGACTGCATCCGGGCTCCTAGTAAGATTAGGTAGATATATTACTTCATCTTATATATCTCGGCTCCTGCCATCAGGAAAGCTCCCAAGCCGAAATCTTCAAAGTCGGGTACGCGGTCGTACGTAACAGGTTGTGCCTCTTTGGGCTCTTTACCGCTACCTTGTACATAACCCAGGAATCCGTTGGGGTGCAGGCAATCTTTTACCATGCCGTTCCAGGCGTTGTAGATAACCGGTTCAAACTCATTGGCGGGCAGCAAACCGTGGTTTACGCCGTACGCCATACCGTAAGCAAACATAGCCGTGCCGGTAAGCTCTTTACCGCCGAAGTTATTCGGATCGTGCAGGCTCACATTCCAGAAACCATCTTCGCGTTGCAGCGGCTTCAATGCCTGGCACATATCTGTTAACATGGTTTCGTACTCTTTGCGATGAGGCTCATCGGCGGGGAGTATGTCGAGCATACGCGCCATGGCTACCACTACCCATCCGTTACCGCGTGCCCAATAGCAATCTTCGCCGTTGGGTTCGGTGTAAGGAGGGTCAAAGTCGGCATCGCGCCACCATAGACGGTCTTCAGGGTTGTAGAGCCCATTGTCGCCGTGTTGCAGCATGGTGTATTTGTACATGTCGTAGGCGCGGTTGTAGTAGGCTGTGTCGCCTGTGATGTTACCCAGTTGGGCGAAGATAGGCATTGCCATTTGGATGGCGTCAATCCAATGCCAGTCGTCGAGTTTGTTGGTCACCATCATCGAGTCGATGGAAGCCTTTATATAGGTAATGTAGCGTTCGGGGTGTTGCGGGTCTTGTTCGTACATGAACAGGTAAGCTTGTCCGGCACATTGGTGGTCGGCGTTGCGGGTAATGCGTCCATCCTTTCTTTTCCAGAGTTTCCACTCGTGCTTGTTGCCCCAATCCAGTGTATAATCCAGGTAGCGTTGTTGCGGGTCTATCTTCCAAAGGTCAATGAGGCCCTCGTAGTAATAGGCGCGTGTCCACAGGTTGGCATCGTAATTGAGGTTACGTGCAGGGTAGGGGATGGAGTCGCCCGGGTTACTCCACTTTTCCATGAAGTAGTCGTTGGCCAGGCGGAGTGATTTCAGGATGTCTTCCTTGGCGGGTTTGTTAACGGCATTGCCACAACCGGCAAAAAGTACGCTGCATAGCAGCACGGAGCAGATAAGAAGTTTCTGTTTCATGATATTTTTTGAATGATTCAGGGACAAACTTAACGATAATGAAGAACATACAGAATACCGGGAATCAAAATTCCTGTATTTTGAACATATTTACAGGAATTTCAAGGCATTATCTATAATAAGTCTTATATTGCAAGTCATTTTAGAACCCCCAATCACGCATACCATGAAAAAGCTACTCTGCCTCTTGCTGACCTTTGTGTCTGTTGCCATTCTGCAAGTAAAAGCGTCCGATGATTTTCATCCCCAGTCCCGATGGATTGGCAGTGAATTGTGCCAAAGTACCCCGAATACCTGGCTTTGTTTCCGTAAAACCGTGCAGATTGCCGAGGTTCCTAACCAGCTTATTGCCAACATCGCTGTCGACTCCAAGTATTGGTTGTGGGTGAATGGTGAAATGGTAACCTTTGAAGGCGGACTGAAACGCGGTCCGGCACCCGGTGCTACCTACTATGACCAACTGGATATAGCGCCTTACCTGAAAGCAGGCGACAATACCATAGCCCTGTTGGTATGGCACTTCGGCAAAAACGGATTCACCCATGTAAACAGCGGAACGGCGGGTTTGTTGTTCAGCGCACAGGCTCCGGGAGTAACCATCGTGAGTAACACCAGTTGGAATTGTACCGTGTATCAGGCGTATCAGAATACTGAAGCCCCCTTCCCCAATTACCGTTTGCCCGAAAGCAACATCCGTTTCGATGCCCGCAAGGAGATAGCCCGTTGGAATATGCCCGATTTTACAGGCAGACTGGGCGCTTCCATCGAGATTGCTTTTCCCGGTGAGATGCCTTTCGGAAAGTTGGTAGCCCGCTCCATTCCCCTATGGAAGGACAGCGGGCTGAAAGATTATCAAGAGATAACACGCAGTGTAACCGGTGATACCATCCGTTGCCGCTTGCCGTACAACTGCCAGGTAACCCCTTACCTGCGTGTAAAAGCTCCGGAAGGAGTACTCATCGGCATGCTTACCGATAATTACACAGGCGGAAGTGCCAACAATGTACGCGCCGAATACATCACTCGCGACGGCGAACAAACCTACGAAAGTTACGGTTGGATGAACGGACAGGAGATGTGCTACGTGATTCCTGCCGGTGTAGAAGTGCTGGAACTGAAATACCGCGAAACCGGATACAATGCCGACGTGGTAGGTTCGTTTACCTGCAACGATGCTTTCCTCAATGATTTGTGGCAACGAAGTGCCCGCACCCTGTACATCACCATGCGCGATAACTACATGGACTGTCCCGACCGTGAACGCGCGCAATGGTGGGGCGATGAAGTGAACGAACTGGGCGAGGCTTTCTATGCGCTCGACCCACGCGGCTGGCAACTGGCTACCAAAGGCATCTACGAACTGATGAACTGGCAACATCCCGATGGCGTGATTCTCTCGCCTGTTCCGTCGGTGAACTGGTGTAAAGAACTCCCTTTGCAGATGCTTGCCTCTGTGGGTTGGTACGGTTTCTACACCCAGGCATTCTATAGCGGCGACTTCTCTTTTGTTCCGCATATATACGATGGTCTGAGGAAATACCTGCATGAAGTATGGCAGGTAGATGCACAAGGAATACCCGTGCTTCGTTCAGGCGGTTGGTCGTGGGGCGACTGGGGAGAGAACATCGATATGGAAGTGCTTACTACTTGCTGGTATTACCTGGCTCTTAAAGGCGAGAAAGAATTTGCCCTCCATCTCAATAAACAAGAAGATGCCATACAGATAGAGGGAATGATGCAACGCATCGCCACCGCCTTTGATACTCGTTA
>JAVBVL010000023.1:0-24598 GCA_031554285.1 Bacteroides sp. | reverse complement strand
ACATCCTTCACCACCATGCTACGCTTACCGTTCTGGTCGCGCAGGTCGCAACGGCGGGTGTACTGCATCATGTAATCAATCAACCGACCGAATGCCTGGCTCTGGAAGTACGGACTTTCGGAGTTAGAGATGAAGAAGAGCGTCATGCGGCCACCTTTCAGGAAGGCTTTCTCGATACCCAGGCGGGCAGCCAAACGGCGGAAAGGTACAATGCGCAACAGTTCTTCGGTTTCGGGAGGAATGGCACCGAAGCGGTCTTCCAACCGGGCACGGAACTCGGCCACTTCTTTATCTAACGTTAAGCCATCCAGTTCGCGGTATAGAAGCATGCGCTCACTGCTGCCCGTTACGTAATCGGCAGGGAGCAGTAATTCCAAGTCACTTTCTACTTGACATTCCGTTACAAACTGTTCGCCGGTGATGGTACCATCACTTTGTGCCTCTTCGGCGTATAGGTCGGCAAACTCATCGTTCTTCAACTCCTGTACAGCTTCGGAAAGAATCTTCTGGTAAGTTTCATAACCCAGGTCGGCAATGAAACCGCTTTGTTCGGCACCCAGCATGTTACCGGCACCGCGAATATCCAAGTCTTGCATGGCAATATGGATACCGCTACCCAGGTCGGAAAAGTTTTCGATGGCCTGCAAGCGGCGGCGCGCTTCTTGTGTAAGTGACGATAATGGAGGAGCCAACAGGTAGCAGAAGGCTTTCTTGTTACTTCGCCCTACCCGTCCGCGCATCTGGTGCAAGTCGCTCAGGCCGAAGTTCTGCGCCTGGTTAATGAGGATGGTATTGGCATTGGGTATATCGATACCACTCTCGATGATGGTGGTAGCCAGCAGTACATCATAATCGTAATTCACAAAGTCGAGAATCACTTGCTCCAGTTCGGCAGGTTCCATTTGTCCGTGACCGATAGCCACCCGGCAATCGGGGATGTGACGCAGAATCATCGCTTTGAGCTCGGGCAGGTTGGTAATGCGGTTGTTTACGAAGAACACCTGTCCGTTGCGGCTCATCTCGAAGTTGATGGCGTCGGCTATCACCTCTTCATAGAAGGTATGTACCTCCGTTTGGATGGGATAACGGTTGGGCGGCGGGGTAGATATTACACTCAGGTCGCGCGCTCCCATCAGCGAGAATTGCAGCGTACGTGGAATGGGTGTGGCAGTCATGGTAAGCGTATCTACATTCACTTTAAGCTGGCGTAGCTTCTCTTTGACAGATACACCAAACTTCTGTTCTTCGTCGATAATCAGCAGTCCCAGGTCTTTAAACTTCACATCTTTACCCAGGATGCGGTGCGTACCGATGATGATACCCACCTCGCCGTCGGCCAATCCTTTGAGGGCAGCCTTAACCTGGTTGGGCGTGCGGGCGCGACTCAGGTAATCGACCTTACAGGGCAAGCCTTTCAGGCGGTCTTTAAACGTTTGGAAGTGTTGGTACGCCAATACCGTAGTGGGTACCAGCACCGCCACCTGCTTGTTATCGGCTACCGCTTTGAAAGCGGCACGGATAGCTATCTCGGTTTTACCGAAACCTACGTCGCCACACACCAGGCGGTCCATGGGACGGTTGCTTTCCATATCGGCCTTTACCTCGGCGGTAGCTTTGCTTTGGTCGGGGGTATCTTCGTAGATAAACGAAGCTTCGAGTTCGCGTTGCAGGAAGCTGTCGGGGCTGTAAGAGAATCCTTTCTCCTCACGCCGTTGCGAGTAGAGTTTAATCAGGTCGCGGGCAATGTCTTTTATCTTGGTCTTGGTACGTTCCTTCAGTTTCTCCCAGGCACCTGTTCCCAGCTTGTTAAGGCGGGGCGGTTCACCGTCCTTGCCCTTGTACTTGGACACCTTGTGCAGGGAGTGGATGGAAACAAACACCACATCTTCGTTCTGGTAAATCAGTTTCAATACTTCCTGGGTAGTATCACCGTTGGGGATACGCACCAAACCGGAGAAGCGACCTACGCCGTGATCGGTATGCACCACGTAATCACCGGGCGTAAACTGATTCAGCTCCTTCAGCGAAAGGGCTACCTTACCGGAGCGTGCCTTATCGCTTTTGAGATTGTACTTGTGGTAACGGTCGAACAACTGGTGGTCGGTAAACAGGCAGATGCGCAAGGTATGGTCGGTAAAGCCCTCATGCAGGGTACGTTCCACGGGTGTAAAGGTTATGGCATCTCCGCGGTCTTCAAAGATGGAGGTGATGCGGTCTATCTGCTTGCGGCTATCACTACATATATATAGGGTATATCCCAACGCCAACTGTTCTTTGAAAGCGGCTGCCACCAGATCGAAGTTTTTATGGAAAATGGGTTGGGCAGTGGTGTCAAACTGTATCGACGCATCGGGCGTACCGGTGGGTTTATGCCCAAACTCCAACCGTCGGAAGTCGAGCGCCCGGCGGGCAAACTCCGCCCCGTCAATCAGCTTACCTGCTAATGTGCACCCTCCGTTCTCATCGGTAGCTTGCAGGGCTTTGGCTTGTGTGCTGTTTGATTCTTCAAAAACGACACCAATGCGCTCGTGCAACCAAAAGAAGTCGCGCATAGCCAGGATGGAGTTCGATGGAATGAAGTCGAGAAACGATACCGTGCCGCCCGCCGCTCCCAAATCGGGCACAATGGCAATGCTTTGTTTCTTCTCACGGGAGAGTTGCGTTTCAACCTCGAAAGTACGGATGCTCTCTACCTCATCCCCGAAGAAGTCGATACGGTACGGGTATTCCGAAGAGAACGAGAACACATCGATGATGCTTCCACGTACAGCAAACTGTCCCGGCTCGTACACATAATCGGTATATTCAAACCCGTAGCTGCGCAGTACATCGGTAATAAACATGGAGTCTACCCGCTCGCCTACCCGCATCTTGAGAGTTTTATCGGTGAGTTCGCTGTGCGATACCACCTTCTCCGCCAATGCATCGGGATAGGTTACCACGCACAAGTCCGGCTCGCCCTTCTGCAAACGACTCAACACTTCGGTACGCAGAATCTCGTTGGCGGCATCCTTCTGTCCGTACTTCACCGCCCGCCGGTACGAGGAAGGGAAGAAAAGCACATGCTCCGTTCCTAATACCTGGGTGAGGTCGTGATAGAAATAACCCGCCTCTTCCAAATCGCCCAACACAAAGACAAACGGCAGGTTGCCTTCCTGTACCAGGATGGAGAAAAAGAGCGAAGCGGACGAAGCCCCCAGTCCACCACAGAACACTTGCTTCACTGAAGCATCGTTAAGCAAACGGGTTACGGCAGTTGTATGTGGATGGGTTGCGTAGAGTTGTTGTAGTTCGGAAATCGTCATACTATTGTATTTTGTGCGCAAAAATACTAAATAATCCTTAGTTTTAGTACGTTGAGTTTTAACAGTACAATAAATTAATTACATTTGTCAGCAAATACTAATGTTTATGCACACTTCCGACAGCATTGTCATCATTCCGACGTACAACGAACGGGAAAACATCGAAAATATAATCCGTGCCGTATTGGGACTGGAGCAGTCGTTTCACATCCTCATTGTTGAAGATGGTTCGCCCGATGGAACCGCCGCCATTGTACGACAATTGCAGAAAGAATTTCCCGAACAGCTTTTCATGATGGAGCGCAAAGGCAAGCTCGGACTGGGTACCGCTTACATTGCCGGCTTTAAATGGGCATTGCAACACTCCTACGAATATATATTCGAGATGGATGCCGACTTTAGCCACAACCCCAACGACCTGCCCCGCCTGTACCGGGCTTGTACCGAACAGGGAGGCGATGTAGCCATTGGTTCGCGGTATGTATCGGGAGTAAATGTGGTAAACTGGCCCATGGGGCGCGTGCTGATGTCGTACTTTGCTTCGAAGTATGTACGCCTCATTACCCGGCTACCCATACACGACACCACCGCCGGATTCAAATGTTACCGCCGCCGGGTACTGCAAACCATCGACCTGGACAACATCCGCTTCAAAGGATATGCTTTCCAGATTGAGATGAAGTTTACCGCTTACAAGTGCGGTTTCAACATCATCGAAGTTCCCGTTATCTTTATCAACCGCGAACATGGCACTTCGAAGATGGATAGTAGCATCTTTGGCGAAGCCATCTTTGGGGTTATCAAACTGAAAATCTCCAGTTGGTTCCAAAAATATCCGAAGAAACAATGAAACGCATCCTGATAGACCATGCCATCGTAGTAAACGAAGGACGTAAGTTCAAAGGCTCAGTTGTACTCGAGGGAGAAATAATCAAAGAAGTATTAACCGAAGGAGAAGCGCCTGCCGCTCCTTGCGATGAAACCATCGATGCCACCGGATGCTACCTGCTACCGGGCGCCATCGATGCACATGTACACTTCCGCGATCCGGGTCTTACACACAAAGCCGATATTATTACCGAGAGCCAGGCAGCAGCCGCAGGCGGAGTAACCTCGGTGATGGATATGCCCAATACCAATCCGCAAACCACCACACTGGATGCACTCGAAGAGAAACTGGCGTTGTTTGCTGCCAAATCGGCTGTAAACTACTCCTGCTACTTCGGCGCTACCAATAACAACTATACCGAATTAAGCAAACTGGACGAGCACCGCGTATGTGGCGTGAAACTCTTTATGGGTTCAAGCACCGGCAACATGTTGGTAGACCGCCGGGAGAGCCTGCTCAACATCTTCGGTGGAACCCACCTGCCCATTGCCGCTCATTGCGAGGATCAGGCCATCATCTCACAAAACACCAAAAAGTACGCTGCGGGAGCCGACGACCTGCCTATCTCCTTCCACCCGGTTATCCGCTCGGAAGAGGCATGCTACGAATCTACCCGTCAGGCGGTGGAACTTGCCAGGCAAACCAATGCCCGCCTGCATGTACTGCACATCTCTACAGCTAAAGAACTGGAACTGTTTGACGGGCGTCCGCTTACAGAGAAGCACATTACCTCCGAGGCTTGCGTATCGCACCTCCTGTTTTGCGACGACGATTACAAGACACTGGGTACCCGCATCAAGTGCAATCCCGCCATCAAGAGCGAAGAGAACCGCGATGCCTTGCGCAAAGCTCTCACTACCGGCCTCATCGACACCATTGCTACCGACCATGCCCCGCACCTGCTGAGCGAGAAAGAAGGAGGCGCCCTGAAAGCTGTTTCGGGCATGCCTACCATCCAGTTCTCCCTGTTGGGCATGCTCGAACTCTCCAACGAAGGCGTACTCCCCATTGAAACGGTGGTTGAGAAGATGAGCCATGCCCCTGCCACGTTGTACGACATCCGCCGGCGCGGATTCATCCGTCCCGGCTATCAGGCGGATTTGGTATTGGTACGTCCGCACCAAGGTTGGAAGGTTACTACCAATTGCCTCCTGAGCAAATGCGGATGGAGCCCCTTGGAAGGACGCACACTTCACTGGGAAGTTAGCAAAACATTTGTAAACGGCCATTTGTTGTATGCTAACGGAACATTGGACGACAATTACCGCGGACAGGAGTTGCGCTTCCGGTAAGTACGCCCGCAACCGCCATGATTCAAACTCATAAAATACACGAAACGGCTCCTTACATTAATTGGATCTATTTCTTCCACGCGTGGGGTTTCCAACCACGCTTTGCTGCCATTGCCAACATTCACGGATGCGATGCCTGTCGCGCCTCATGGCTCACCAACTTTCCTGTTGAAGACCGCCCCAAAGCATCCGAAGCCATGCAACTGTTCAAGGAAGCCAACCGCATGCTGGATGAACTGGATGCCGATTTCGAGATAAAAACCATCTACCGGCTGTTCCCCGCCAATGGCGACGGAGACAACCTGGTGTTTCACCTCGACGGTAAAGAGTTCCTCTTCCCCCTGCTGCGCCAACAAACGGTAAAGCGTGAAGGTGGTCCCTTCCTGTGCCTGAGCGATTACGTTCGTCCGCTCTCCTCGGGTATCACTGATACCATAGGTGCCTTTGCTTCTACGGTAGATAACGATATGGAACGCCTGTACGAGAACGACCCCTACAAACGTCTCCTGGTACAAACCCTTGCCGACCGCCTTGCCGAAGCCGCCACCGAGAAGATGCACGAGTACGTACGTAAGGTAGCCTGGGGCTATGTTCCCGACGAAAACCTCTCCATGGCCGACCTATTGATTGAGAAGTACCAGGGCATCCGTCCCGCCGTGGGTTACCCCTCCCTGCCCGACCAGTCTGTCAACTTCCTGCTCAACGAGCTACTGGATATGAGCCGCATCGGTATTACCCTTACCGAGACAGGCGCCATGTACCCGCACGCTTCCGTGTGCGGACTGATGTTTGGTCACCCCGCCGCCGAGTACTTCGCCGTAGGTAAGATTGATACCGACCAGCTCACCGACTATGCCCTTCGCCGCCACATGCCGGTAGAGGAAATCAAGAAGTATTTGGCCAATAATCTGCAATAAGATAGTGATTACGAAGTTCATCGGGCAACACTAACAGTTTCATGCCTTGAAACTAATTGTTCCGCCCTTTGAAACAGTTTGTTCCATGCCTTGAAACAATTTGTTTCATCCTTATGAAACTAAGTGTTTCGCCCGTGAAACTAAAAATAATTCTCCGTCTTTGTGATTTATCTCGCCAGTGTGCGACTAATCATTCAAAAGCAATACGTTAATAATGGAGCAAAAAGCCTCGCAAGGCAACGTTACAACCGAAAAGGAGTTCCTCTCTATCATCAGGGAATACGAACGCGTCATCTACAAGGTGTGCTACCTGTACACCACGAAGAATGCACCGCTCGCCGACCTGTACCAGGAAGTGGTGCTCAATATCTGGCGAGCCTATCCCCGCTTCCGGGGCGACAGTAAGGTTTCTACCTGGATATACCGCATTGCGCTGAACACCTGCATCAGCTTTATCCGCAAGGAGAAGAACATTCCCGAATTTGTAACACTAACCCAGGAGGTGGAATGGATGGGCAACGAAAACGACCCGCAAGCCGAAATGCTCCGCCAACTGCATCACCTGATTAGCCGGTTGGGACAATTAGACAAATCCATCGTATTGCTGTACCTCGAAGACAAGAGCTACGAGGATATTTCAGAAATCACCGGACTAACGGTGACCAACGTGGCTACCAAACTAAGCCGCATTAAAGACAAACTTCGTAAAATGAATAAGGAGGATTAATAGATGGAACTGGACGATTTAAAGAAATCTTGGAACCTGATGGATGAGCGGCTCAAAGACAAAGAGCTTATCAACGAGGAGGATATCAACAAACTGATACACAAAGCAGGTAAAGGCATTAGCGACCTGAGCAGTTTCAGCACAACCGTCATCGTGATATCTGCCCTCCTGATACTGCCGTTTATCGTGATTACCCTGTTCATGGGATTCATCGACTGGTTTTACAGCACCGTTGCCATACTGGCTTTCCCGGCAGTAGCCTGGGATATATACACCAATATATACCTGCGCCGCACCCGGGTCGACGAGATGCCTACCGTACAAGTTATTGCCCGCATCAACCGCCTGTATCGTTGGAGTGTATGGGAGAGCGTAGCCGGTATCGTGTTTATGCTCACCTTTGCCACGCTATTCTTCATTGACCGGCAGATATGGCACCTGAGTACCTTTGCCGTGCTGATGTTTTTCGTATCCTGGGTCATTGGTATAGGAGTAATATACTGGCTTATCCAGTACAAGGTTATCAACCGCCTGCGCGATATACGCAAGAACCTCAAAGAATTAAAAGAACTGAAAGAACTTGAATAAAGACTGTTTTTGTAAACCATTCTCTCTCTAATTGCTCTAACATCGAAATAGGTTGCGTATATTTGCGCAACCTATTTTATTGATAGATATAACACGCATAACACATAATTACTTGTATGTTCCAACGTATTTTTGTATTCTTCTTATTTGTACTGCTCATCCCGGACGTTTACATTTACCGGATGTATGTGGCACGACTCGCTATCAGTCCTGTGTTTAAACTACTTTACTGGGCACCTTCGGTAGCACTTATTATCAGCGTACTGCTTATCGGCTTCCTGGCAGGCGGCGAGTATATCAACATGCACATGCGCTTTGTGGGCTGGCTCACCATTACCATTTTCTTCTTCTCCATACCCAAGTTGCTGTTTATGCTCTGCACACTGGTGGGATTGCCGTTTAACTTCTGGCTGCACTGGCCCAAAGCCCCGTTCATCTATACCGGTCTTGCCGTGGCTCTCACGGTAGCCGGATGCATCTTGTACGGCGCCTTTGTGGGTAAAACCCGCTTCGATGTAAAAGAGATCACCTTCACCTCCCCCCGCCTGCCCCAAGGGTTCAATGGCTACAAGGTGGTGCAACTCTCAGATATCCACATTGGCAGTTGGCAAGGCAACGGGGCCGCCCTGCAACGCATGGTCGATAAGGTAAACGCCCTGCAACCCGACCTGATTGTATTCACCGGCGATCTGGTAAACCACCGCGCCGCCGAGTTGGACGATTTTCAGGCAATACTCGCCGGGCTCAAAGCCAAAGACGGGGTGTACTCCATCCTGGGTAATCACGATTACGGCCCGTACCATCACTGGGAAAGTCAGCGTGCCCAAGCCGACAACCTTGCCGACCTGAAACAACGCGAAGCTGCCATGGGTTGGAAGATGTTGAATAACGCACATGTAATACTGCACCACAACAACGACAGCATTGCCCTGATAGGTGTCGAGAACCAGGGCGAACCGCCTTTCTCGCAACACGGTAATCTGCCCCAAGCCATGAGTGGTACCGAGGGTCTGTTCCAACTGCTGCTCAGTCACAACCCCAGTCATTGGCGCAGGGAAGTACTTCCCACATCGAAAGTCGATTTGATGTTGGCAGGGCACACCCACGCCATGCAGGTAGCCATCGGGCATCATTCGCCGTCTTCGATGATATACCCCGAATGGAGCGGCATGTATAAAGAGGGCAACCGCGGCTTGTATGTCAATGTAGGATTAGGCTTTGTGGGACTTCCTTTCCGCTTTGGAGCCTGGCCCGAGATAACGCTGATAACACTGAAACAATAGTTTACTTATATTGAGTAAATCAATTTTTCAACTAATTATTAGGTAGTATTTGCAGAGTTTTATACTTTTGACGGTATAAAACTCTGCATTTTCTTTATTGGACATGAAAATACTATACACCATCTACCTCATTTGTGTAGCCCTACCCATCCTGTTAGTGCTTACCATCCTTACTGCCCTGGTTACCATCTTCGGTTCATTATTAGGCGGTGCCCACATTTGGGGATACTATCCCGGTAAAATATGGTCGCAACTCATCTGCCTCTTCCTGCTGATACCCGTGCAGGTGCATGGACGGGAGAAGGTACACAAACGTACCTCGTACATCTTTGTACCCAACCATCAAGGTTCGTTCGATATCTTCCTGATATACGGATACCTGGGACGTAACTTCAAATGGATGATGAAGAAGAGCCTGCGAAAGATTCCGTTTGTGGGTAAGGCCTGCGAAAGTGCCGGACATATCTTTGTAGACCGCTCGGGACCCAAGAAGGTTCTGGAAACCATCCGCCAGGCAAAGAGTTCGTTGATAGACGGTGTATCGTTGGTAGTATTCCCCGAGGGTGCCCGTACGTTTACGGGACACATGGGCTATTTCAAGAAAGGTGCCTTCCAACTTGCCGACGACCTGCAACTGGCCGTAGTACCTGTTACCATCGACGGCTCGTTCGATATCCTGCCGCGTGACGGGAAGTGGATTCGCCGCCACCGTATGATTCTTACCATACATGAACCCATCGCGCCCAAAGGCCAGGGGCACGATAACATCAAAGCTACAATGGAAGAGGCGTATGTAGCGGTAGAAAGTGCGCTGCCCGAGCAGTATAAAGGAATGGTCCGTAACGAGGATCAGGATTAATCTCTCATCACCCCAAGTAAAAAGGGAATAAATCGTGTTATATTTGTACCATACTAAAAAAACCTCCGAATTATGAAAACATTTTTTCTCCGCTGTCTTCTCCTCCTTAGTACTGGAGTAGTCTTGAATGCCTGTTCGGGTAGTCGCAAAGACATCCTTCCCTCGGCTGAGTATGCTCCGTATGTAAGCGCTTATACAGGCGGAGTAGTTTCGCAATCATCTGCCATACGGGTAGAACTGGCACAAGACCAAGCCTTGGTAGACCTCAACAACGAACTGAAAGACAATCCGTTCAGTTTCTCGCCCCGCCTCAAAGGAAAAACCTACTGGATAAACAACCATACCCTGGAGTTTGTACCCGAAGAGGGACAACTAAAACCCGGTGAACTGTATCAGGGCACCTTCCAATTGGGCAACTTTGTAAAAGTAGACAAGCATTTAAAAGAGTTCGAGTTCTCCTTCCGGGTACAGGAAAGTAACTTTACCCTCTACCTGGAACCCATGGAAGTACTTGCCACTGCCTCCAACCAGGTACGCATACAAGGCGAACTTCGTTTTAGCGATACTCATACCCGCGAAAAGGTACAGCAAATGCTATCGGTAAAAGGTAACAATCAGGCCATTGTTACCGTACAACCTACCGATAACCCCAGCCGGTATGCCTTTACCATCGACCGCATTCCCCGAGAAGCCAACGATTACGTGCTTACCCTGAAAGCCGATGGCAAAGCAGCCGGTATCGACCGCCGGGAAAGCGAAGATATTACCATTCCTGCCAAAGACAGCTTCCGCTTCCTCAGCGCCAAGCGCATCGACCAACCGGAAAATGGGGTACAGTTGGTATTCTCCGATCCTATCTCGGACACGCAAGACCTGAAGGGACTGATTGAAATACCTCAACTCACCTCGTACATCTGCCAGGTAGCAAACAACCGGGTCAATGTGTACTTCGAGCCCAACCAACAGAAGGAGCTCACCTTGAACATACATCCCACCGTACGCAACTGGCAGGACAAACCGCTGAATGCTTCACAATCGCTCTCCTTTGGCGAACTGAGCCTGAAACCGCAGGTAGAAATGGCACATGCCGGAGCCATCCTGCCCGACTCCAAGAACCTCATTCTGCCCTTCCGAGCCGTAAACCTCTACGCCGTAGATATCAGCATCATCCGTGTATTCGAGAGCAATGTGCTCACCTTCCTGCAAACCAACCGGTTGGATGGTAACAGTGAACTGCGCCGTTCGGGACGTTTGGTGTATAAGAAAACATTACCACTCAACGGCGACCCTTCCAAGGACGTGCACCTATGGGAAGATTATTCCATCGACCTCTCGGGCATTATCCGTCAGGAACCGGGAGCCATTTACCGCATTGTATTGTCGTTTACCCAAGAGTACTCGGCCTATCCTTGTGGGGGCGAGAACCGTAATGTACAGTTTGCCGCTTCGGGCGGACTCACGCAGGTTGCATCTAACACGCTCTCCGAAGCCGATGAAGCCACCTGGAATAAGCCCGAAACCTGGTACGGCGATTACGAAGGCATTAACTGGAGCATATACCGTTGGGAGCAACGCGACAACCCTTATCACGCTTCGTATTACATGGTACCGGAGCGCAAAGCATCGTGCAATGTACTGGCATCCGACCTGGGAGTCATTGTAAAACGCAATACCACCAACAAACTATGGGTAACCGTCAATAACATCCTCGACACGGCTCCCGTGAAAGGTGCTACGGTTACGGTGTACAATTTCCAGTTGCAACCCATCGGTAAAACCGAAACCGACAGTAACGGCTTTGCAGAGATAACTCCCAAAGGCGGTCCGTTCATCGTGGTAGCCGAAGCTGCCGGGCAAAAAAGCTACGTACGCTTGCTCGATGGCGAAGAACAATCAGTAAGTCGCTTCGATGTAGGCGGTAAGGAAACACAAAAGGGGCTGAAAGGCTTTGTGTACGGTGAGCGTGGTGTATGGCGACCGGGTGATACGCTCAATCTATCCTTCATGCTCGAAGACCGTGCCCGCCGCATTCCCGACAAGCATCCCGTATCCCTGGAACTCTATAATCCGCAAGGACAGTTTTATACCAAACTGATACGCACCGATGGTATCAATGGAATGTACGTATTCCGCGTACCCACCCGTGCCGAAGACCCTACTGGTTTGTGGAACGCCTATGTAAAAGTGGGAGGTGCCGCTTTCCATAAATCGCTCCGCATTGAAACGGTTAAACCCAACCGCTTGAAGATTGACTTGCGTCTGCCCGCTACCGTTATCAAAGCATCAGATAAAGAATTACGAGCCACGCTTACTGCAGGCTGGCTTACCGGTGCCAAAGCTTCGCGCCTGCAAGCTTCGGTAGAGATGGTGCTCTCCAAAGCCAATACCCAATTTAAAGGGTACGAAGCATATTTGTTTAACAACCCTGCCACGGAATTCAGTGTTTCGCGCACCCAACTATTCAGCGGAACGTTGAATGAGGAAGGTGTAGCAACTTTCTCCAAGAACTTACCCGCGGCTACCCAAGCTCCCGGTATGCTCCGTGCCGATATTACCTCGCAGGTACGCGAACCGGGCGGCGATGCCAGTATCAACACCCTCACGGTGCCCTACTCTCCCTTCCGCTCGTATGTAGGCGTTAACCTGCACCAACCTAAAGACAAGTACCTGGAAACGGATAAAGACCTCCGCTTCGATGTGGTGACACTCAATGCCGATGGCGCTCTGCTCAGTCGTACCGGGTTGGAATACAAAATATACCGCATCAGTTGGAGCTGGTGGTGGGAAAACACCTACGAGTCGTTTGGCAACTACATCAACAACAGCACCATTACTCCGGTAAAACAAGGTACACTGAACACGCCCGGCGGCAAAGGAGAAATTACGTTCCGCGTAAACTATCCCGAATGGGGACGTTACCTGGTATATATCAAGGATACCGATAGCGGACATGCCACCGGCGGTACCATCTACGTGGACTGGCCCGAATGGCGCGGACGCTCCTCCAAGAGCGACCCGAGCGGACTCAAGATGCTTGCCTTCTCTTTGGATAAGACAAGCTACCAACCGGGCGAAACGGTAACCGCCATCCTTCCCGCCTCGGCAGGAGGACGTGCCCTGGTAGCCATCGAAAACGGTTCGGAAGTGCTGCACCGCGAATGGATAAAAGTATCGGATAAAGGCGACACCAAATACCAGTTCAAAGTAACTCCGCAGATGGCGCCCAACGTGTATCTGCACATCAGCCTGCTGCAACCCCATGCACAAACGGTAAACGACCTGCCCATACGCATGTACGGCGTAATGCCGGTATTTGTTACCGATAAGCAAACCGTTCTGGAACCACAAATACGCATGCCGGAAGTGCTACGCCCCGAACAGGAGTTCAGCGTAACCGTAAGCGAAAAGAGCGGCAAACCCATGACCTACACCCTGGCGGTGGTAGACGATGGTTTGCTGGACTTAACCAACTTCCGCACCCCTAATCCGTGGGACGAGTTCTACAGTCGTGAAGCCTTAGGCATACGTACCTGGGATATGTACGATGACGTGTTGGGAGCCTTTGCAGGTAGCTATGGCACCATGTTCAGCACCGGTGGCGACGAAGCCCTGAAACCGCAGGACAGCAAAGCCAACCGCTTCCGCCCCGTGGTGAAGTTCATCGGTCCGTTTACGCTCACCAAAGGAAGTACCCGTACCCATAAACTTACCCTGCCCATGTACGTAGGTTCGGTACGCACCATGGTGGTAGCCGGACAAGAGGGTGCTTACGGCCGTGCCGAAAAGACCATCCCCGTACGCAGTCCGCTCATGGTACTCTCTACCCTGCCACGCGTAATCAGTACACAGGAAGAGATACTGCTACCCGTAAATGTATTTGCGATGGAGGGTAACGTAAAACAAGTTAACGTATCGGTCAGCACTTCGGGCGGATTATCGACAGTAGATGGTAACCAACAAGCTGTTACCTTTACCCGCACGGGCGACCAACTGGTATTCTTCAAACTCCGTGCAGGAGCTGCTACCGGTAAAGCCACCGTGAACATCACTGCCGAAGGTAACGGACAGAAAGCCAAAGAATCCATAGAGATCGAAGTGCGCAACCCCAACCCCGTAGTTACCTTGCGTGAAAGTCGTTGGATAGAATCGGGACAAAGCGGAGAAC
Source organism: Bacteroides sp. (assembly GCA_031554285.1). Lineage (GTDB taxonomy): Bacteria > Bacteroidota > Bacteroidia > Bacteroidales > Bacteroidaceae > Bacteroides. The sequence continues at coordinate 10,573 of JAVBVL010000023.1, read as the reverse complement.
TTGACTACCGCCTGACAAGCGCTGCCCCCGGTAGTACGGTACGCATGGAAGCCTCACGCATCCCATCGGTAGACATTACCCGTCGGTTCGATTACCTGTACAGCTATCAGCACCATTGTACCGAACAACTTACCTCCAAAGCTTTGCCCCTGCTCTTTGTGAGCCAGTTCAAAGCGGTAGATGCTACCGAGGCCGAAAAGATAAAAGCCAATGTGCAAGAGGCTATCAAGCTGCTTTATGGCAGGCAGTTACCCAATGGTGGATTTATGTACTGGCCGGGTAATGCTGCAGCCGATGAGTGGGTAACCTCCTATGCCGGCATGTTCCTCGTATTGGCGCAAGAGAAAGGTTATGCCGTGAATGAGAATGTACTCTCCAAATGGAAACGCTTCCAACGGGCAGCCGCACAGAACTGGCGTGCTCCGCAGGAAGATACCGACAGTTGGCTATCCTGGCAAAGTGACCTGCAGCAGGCCTTCCGCCTCTATACCCTGGCACTCGCCAATGCACCCGAACAAGGAGCCATGAACCGTATGAAAGAGATGCAGCAACGCCTCTCCCTGCAAGCTAAATGGCGATTGGCAGCCGCCTATGCGCTCACGGGTAAACCGAAAATAGCCGGCGAACTGGTATTTAACGTAGCTACCTCTGTAACTCCATACGCTTCGTACAACCGGGTATATGGTTCGTACATACGTGATGAAGCCATGATTCTGGAAACCCTGCTGCTGATGAACCGCGAACACGAAGCGTTGGAGCAAGCCAAGGTAGTATCGCGTAACCTCACAGAGCAAACCTACTTCGATACACAGAGTACCGCTTTCGGGTTACTGGCTATGGGCAGGCTGGCAGAGAAACTGTCGGGAGCACTGGATTTCCAATGGACACTCAACGGCAAGGCGCAACCTGCCGTAAAATCGGCTAAAGCAGTGTACGAGGCTGTGTTGGTATCACCTACCGTAAAAGCTCCTGCTTCGGGACAAGTTACGGTGAAGAATATCGGCAAGGGAGCCTTATCGGTAGATATCATTACCCGCACACAGTTACTCAACGATACCTTACCCGCGATGGCGCGTAACCTCCGTATCGATGTACGTTACGTAGACATTGCCGGAACACCGTTGGATATCAAACAGCTCAAACAAGGTACCGACTTCCAGGCTGTAGTAACCGTAAGCAATACAAGTACTACCGATTACAACAATCTGGCGCTTACGCACATCATTCCCTCCGGTTGGGAGATTTACAACCAACGGATGGCGCAACCGGAAACAAGCAGTTCAAACAACGTATACACCTATCAGGATATACGTGACGACCGTGTGCTGACTTACTTCGACCTGCGTCGTGGCGAAGCCAAGAGCATCACCGTACGCTTGCAAGCTACCTATGTGGGTAACTTTATCCTGCCTGCCATACAATGCGAAGCCATGTATGATGTCGATGCCCAGGCACGTACAGCCAGCAGCAAGGTAGCTGTAGAACGATAGAGTGATAAAGAAAAATTATAAGAAGATACTGGGAGTCATAGCACTCCTTCTGTTGGTGTGGTATGCCCTGTGCTTACCACACCAACTCTTTCGTTACCCCTACTCCACCGTAGTAACCGACCGTCACGGCGAGCTTCTCGGTGCCCGCATCGCTGCGGACGGACAATGGCGCTTCCCTCCCCGACACACCACTCCCGCAAAAGTACGTACCTGCCTGTTAGAGTTTGAAGACCGCCGCTTCTCCTACCACTGGGGCATAGACCCGTTAGCCATGGGCAGAGCCATTGTACAGAACATCCGGCAAAAACGAATTGTGAGCGGAGGCAGTACCCTCACCATGCAAACCATACGCCTCTCCCGCAACAATTCCCGCACATTCGGGGAGAAAGTGGCAGAGGTTATCTTAGCCACCCGCATGGAGTTCAGTTACTCCAAGGAAGAGATTCTCGCCATGTACGTATCGCACGCTCCGTTTGGAGGTAATGTGGTGGGACTCGATGCTGCTGCCTGGCGTTACTTCGGTCACCCTGCCGAAGAACTCTCCTGGGCAGAAGCAGCCATGCTTGCCGTATTGCCCAACTCGCCCGCCATGATTCACCTGGCTAAGAGCCGGCAACAACTACTCAACAAGCGCAACCGGTTGTTGGAACGTTTGTACAAAGCAGAAAAAATATCGCCCTCCGATTATGAACTGGCTATCGGAGAACCCTTGCCCTCTGAACCTCTTCCGTTGCCACAGATGGCTCCGCACCTGGTAGATTACTTCTACCGGCAACACCGTGAACAAAGCACCGCCAACGAAGGAGGCAATTATACCACCACCGTAGACCGTGGCACGCAGCAACGCATTGAAGACCTGGTAGAGCGTTGGAACCGCGAGTTCTCTCAAAGCGACATCCGCAACCTGGCTGTACTGGTGGTGGATGTTCCCACCAACCAGGTTATAGCCTATTGCGGCAACACGCACCTCAACCGCGGACAATCGGGTAACCAGGTCGATATTATCCGCTCACCGCGTAGTACGGGCAGCATTCTCAAGCCGTTTCTGTATTACGCCATGTTGCAAGAAGGATTGTTGCTACCCAACACCCTGCTGCCCGATATACCTGTTAATATTAACGGGTTCAGTCCGCAAAATTTCAGTCAGCAATACGAAGGAGCCGTACCTGCCTCCGAAGCCATTGCCCGCTCACTCAATATTCCTACGGTAACCATGCTGCAACAATACGGCGTGCCCAAGTTTCACGCCCTGCTACGGCAAATAGGATTAAGCACCCTGAACAAACCCGCTTCCCATTACGGCCTTTCACTAATCCTGGGAGGAGCCGAAGCCACCTTGTGGGATGTAACTGCTGGCTATACCGACATGGCACGTAGCCTGGAAGGATTGCCCAAAACAGAATGTGCCTTGCTTATGCCCGTAGAAGAAACAACTTCCGCACAGCCGGACGTATTCCGTCCCGGTGCCGTATGTCAAGTATTCGATGCATTGAAAGAGGTAAACCGCCCTGAAGAAATTGACTGGCACGCCATTCCCTCCATGCATCCCATTGCCTGGAAAACGGGAACCAGTTACGGATTCCGTGATGCCTGGGCAGTAGGTGTTACCACCCGCTACGCCGTAGGTGTATGGGTAGGCAATGCCACCGGCGAAGGCAAACCGGGACTGGTTGGCGCCCGCACCGCCGGACCGGTATTGTTCGATGTATTCAACCTGCTGCCCACCGCCCGTTGGTTCAATCGTCCACAGGGAGTATTCGTAGAAGCTCAGGTTTGCCGCCAATCAGGACATCTCAAAGGTCGTTTCTGCGAAGAGGCAGATACGCTGCTCATCTTACCCGAAGGCTTACGTACCGAAGCCTGCCCCTACCACCATCAGGTAACCCTCTCTGCCGATGGCAAGCATCGGGTGTACGAGAATTGTGCCAATACCGAACCCGTCGTTCAACAAAATTGGTTTACCCTGCCTCCCGTATGGGAATGGTATTACAAGCAACACCATCCCGAATACCGGCCGTTACCCGCCTTCAAACCCGGTTGCGGTGAAGGTTCCATGCACCCCATGCAGTTTATCTACCCGTCGATGAACGCCCGTATCCGTGTTCCCAAGCAGTTGGATGGCAGCCGCGGTACGGTGAGTGTGGAATTGGCACACAGTCAGCCGCGCGCTACGGTATATTGGCACATGGACAGTACCTACCTCACCCAAACCGAAGACTTCCACAAGTTATCATTACAACCCTCAGCCGGAAAACATACGCTCACTGCTGTCGACAATGAAGGGAATACCGTTTCGGTTACTTTCTTTGTTGAATAATACCCGCACACGGTAGAATGTTATAAAAGAACAAAAGATTCGAACAATATTCAATCGTTGTTGTTTCTCCATTAACGAACAGCATTTATAAACCTATAACAAATAAAAAGTATGAAAAAGTTGTATGCATTAATAGCATTAGTAGTAGTTGTAGTATTTGCATCCTGTTCAACATCTTCCCAGGGAACTACCTCGGGTAGCAGTAGTCAGGACGCACGTAATCAGAAAAGAGCCGAGCAGAAACAGGAAGAGGCAGAGTATGACGAAGCCAATTACCAGATTGCCATGAAGGCGCTTACTGATAAGGAATTTGTGTTGGAGGCCGACCAGCTGATGTCACGTTTCGGACGTGTACTGTATGTGAATTCAACCACCAACTTCGTGATGGTGAACAAAGATAAAGCCACCGTGCAGATTGCTGCCAATAACTTCATTGCCGGTCCTAACGGTGTAGGCGGTATTACGGTAGACGGAACGGTATCGGATGTGAAGACCAAAATTGACAAAAAAGGAAATGTAGATTTCTCATTCGCTGTACAGGGCATAGGTATCTCGGCACAAGTGTACATTACCATGACACACGGAAGTAATACGGCGCAGGCTACGGTATATCCCAACTTCAATTCCAACAACGTTACCCTTTCCGGTAATATTGTTACCTTGGGCGAAACCAGCACATTCAAGGGCCGTACAATCTTCTAAGATGTAAGTATACCCTAATCTATTTTGACAATACCGTTGCAAGTACTACAAAAAAGTGTACATTTGCAACGGTTTTTCTATGACCGCCATCCAACTTGATAATGAGAGAATACATCATCGCCGATAACCAGGATATCTGCAAAGCCGGAATGTTATTCCTGCTAAGCAAGCAGCAAGAGGTATCCCTCCTGCTCGAAGCCGACAACAAGGCGGAGTTGGTAAGGCAGTTACGCCTGCATCCGCAAGCGGTGGTGATACTTGACTACACCCTATTCGATTTTAGCGGAGCCGATGAGTTGCTAATACTGCAACGCCGTTTTCAGGACGCCTACTGGTTGCTCTTCTCCGACGAACTGAGTACGGGTTTCCTGAGGCAGGTTCTCTATAGCAGCACTGCCATTGGCGTGATAATGAAAGATGCTACAAAGGAAGAGATTGACACAGCCCTTCAAGCCGCAGCCCGCAAGGAACAGTATATCTGCAACCATGTAAACAACCTGCTGCATACTGGCAGTGTACCGGGCGGCGCGTCACACAACAACCAGGAAGACCACCTGCTTACCACCACTGAACGCAGTATCCTGCGCGAGATAGCTTCGGGCAAAACCACCAAAGAGATTGCCGCCGAGAAGATTCTCAGTTTCCACACCATCAACAGCCACCGCAAGAACATCTTCCGCAAACTGGGTGTTAACAACGTGCAAGAGGCTACCAAATACGCCATGCGTGCCGGAATCATCGATTTGGCTGAATATTACATCTAAACGTGCGGTATTTTTGCAAAGTATCGCTACATTTGTGGCGTGCTAAGCCCTGATTGATATGCTTATGACTAATAAAAAGATACTTCTTCTCCCCCTGTTCATCCTCGTGACATTGCCTGCACTGATATCTTGCGGGGAAGACCGCTGGCCTGAATTTGCCGCACGCACGGTTCCCGAACGCTGGATTGACAGCATTATGCGCACCAACTACCTTTGGTACAGCCAAATGCCAAACAGCGACAAGCTTAATTATTTTAAAGATACGGAGAGTTTCCTCAAATCGGCCATTGTCTCCGCAGATAAAAACTACTCATGGATTGACAGTCTTGCCAACCGCCTGCCCCACCCGAGCTACGGTTTTGAATATACGCTGATACGCGCTTCGGCCAACGATACGGCCTTCAATGCCCTTATTACTTACCTGCTGCCCGAATCGCCTGCCGCTGCCGCCGGACTGCAACGGGGCGACTGGATTATGAAGGTAAACAACGAGTACATTACCAAAAAGAGCGAAACCCGCCTGCTGGGTGGCACTGCCGCACTACACCTGCAATTAGGCAAATACACCGAAACACTGAACGAGAACGAAACGCTAACAGGCACGGTAGTTGAGAACGGAAGTACCGATATGAGTGCCGCCCGGGTGGTAGAAAACAACCCCATACATTACGTGAATACCTACACCGTGGGCGGTAAAAAGGTGGGCTACCTGGTGTACAGTCACTTCACTTCGGGTCCGTTTGGCGAACCAGAAAAGTATGATAATCAGTTACGTACCCTCTCGCGTACCTTCAAGGATGAAGGCATAAATACCCTGATACTCGACATGCGGTACAACACCGGTGGCGAAACGGCTGTTGCCCAACTGCTGAGCACCATCCTGACGCCGGCTACCAAACTGAATACCCCGATGGCTTACCTGGAGTACAACGATAAGCAAACCGAAACAACCAAAGAATTGTACTTCAACACCGAACTGCTGAACAACGGAGCCAACCTGAATACCGTACAACTTATCGTGCTCACCACCTCGGTTACAGCGGGAGCCGCCGAAACAGTCATTAACTGCCTGAAGCCCTATATACCTACCATAATTATCGGGCAAACCACTGTGGGGCAAAATGTAGGCACCCAGTTCTACCCCTACCCCAACGATGTATGGGGCATGCACCTGGTAGAATACACCATTTACAACGGTGAAAAGAAGTCGGATTACACAAGCGGCTTTACCCCCACTTATTCGTTGAATGAGATGAACTTCCTGCTCCACTTCCTTCCCTTTGGCGATGTGGATGAAACCCTGCTAAGTGCCGCCTTGGCAGTATTGGCAGGCACCTATACCACCGAGTAACAAATACAAGTTTTTCGTTTTATTAAAACAATTATGCAAGTAAAGGACGCGATTTGCAAGTTTTCATTATCTTTGCAGATAGAAAACGAAAAACTTTTAGTAATGAAGAAAAAACTAATCCTTGTGACCGCACTTGCATGCGGTGTTTCTCTCGGTGCTTCGGCCCAATTCAAAATTGGTGGAAAATCAATTAATGCAACCAAAGTAGTACAGGCAGGTACCGATGCTGTAAAAGCCATCACCCTCTCTGATGCTGATGTAGCGGAGCTCTGCCGCGAATACATGGTATGGATGGACGAGCATAACCCCATAGCCAAAGAAAGCAGCGAATATGGCAAACGCCTGAAAAAATTGACCGGACACATCAAAGAAGTAAACGGTCTGAAACTGAACTTTGCCGTGTACGAAGTAGTAGATATCAATGCCTTTGCCAGTGGAGACGGTAGCGTACGTGTATGCGCCGGGTTAATGGATTACATGACCGACGATGAAGTATTAGCCGTTATTGGCCACGAAATAGGCCATGTGGTAAATACCGATGTGAAGGATGCCATGAAGAGCGCTTACCTCCGTTCGGCTGCCAAGAATGCTGCCGGCGCGGCAAGCTCAACCGTTAGTAAATTGACAGACTCTGAGATAGGTGCCATGGTCGAGTCCTTGGCAGGAGCACAGTTCTCACAGAAACAGGAGTATGCAGCCGATGCTTACGGCTTCAATTTCAGCGTACAAAACAACGGCGATCCCTATGGTATGTACAACTCATTAACCAAATTGTTGAAACTGTCGGATAGCTCTACAGCCACCACTTCGTCTAAATTCCGCCAGATGTTCTCTTCACACCCTGATACAGAGAAGCGTGCTGCCAAAGTAAAGGAAATGGCAGATAAAGCAAAGAAGTAATCACTTCCCTGCTGCCCAAAGAATAGCATTAGCAAACATGCGGGTAAAGTTCTTATCCTTCAGTAACTCGGCATGGTGACCGGGAAGGAAGTACACGTTACGCGCCCATTTGTGGGGGTTGCACCATATCACCGGGTGATCGCCCATCTTAATGTCCGAAGCGGGGGTATAGCTTGATTCGTCCACATTGGCAAGAACTTGTACGTTGGAGCGGGGGCTTTTATCAAAGGTGTACCACTCATCATGCGGTAAGGTAAATACACTGTCTACCCCTTGCATTACCGGGTGGCAGCCTTTTTCCACATGTACCGTACCCGATGCGGTTGCCGCCACATAATTCTTAAACACAATACCGCCCATAAATTCGGAGAACCATTGCCACATAGGGTAACCGTCAAAGTCGCCCAACAGCGTAGCATGATGAAAGCCTACCCAACCGCCGCGTCCTTCGTCGATGTATTTCTCAAAAGCCGCTTTCGACTCATCGCTCCAGGTATAAGGCGGAAAGTCTAATTGGATAAACACCTTGTACTGTGCCAGGTAGTCTTCGGTTATGGGCGAAGCGCTATTTATTTCCGTGTACTCAAAGTTATTCTCTTTGGCAAACGCATCGATCCAGGCCAGTGCTGCATCGGTAAAACCGCCATGCTGTCCGCCCCGTTCGGTGAGTACCAATACTTTAAACTTAGGCGAAGTTATCGTTTCACCTGCAAAGGTGTAAGCACATAGGAATGTGCACACCAGGAATATCCATCCTCTTACTAATTTATGCATATCTTTCATTTTTTTGAGTGAGTTCGAACAAATTACCCTACGAATGTATTAATTATTTAGTATTACTCCCACGTAGAGTTGCAATATTTGCACAATTAACGTACTTTTGACGCTGAAAACCATTTACATACTATATGGAATTTATTATAATTCTCATTCTATTGCTCCTAAACGGCGTATTCGCCATGTACGAAATTGCACTGGTATCGTCCAGTAAAGCCCGCCTTGAAACGCTTGCCGGACGGGGTAGTAAGTCTGCCCGCGGAGTACTGCGGCAGTTAGAAGAACCCGAGAAATTTCTTTCTACCATCCAAATCGGTATTACTCTCATCGGCATTGTATCGGGTGCCTTCGGTGGAGTAGCCATTGCCGATGATATTACTCCTCTCTTTGCCAAGATTCCGGCAGTAGCTCCGTATGCCGGTAAGTTAGCCATGATTGTAACCGTGGCACTCATCACCTACCTGTCGCTCATCGTGGGCGAGTTGGTTCCCAAATCCATTGCCCTGAGTAATCCCGAGCGCTATGCCGTTGCACTCAGCCCGGCAATGAGCCTGCTTACCACCCTCTCTTACCCGTTTGTGTGGTTGCTCAGTATCTCCACCCAGTTGCTCAACAAACTCATCGGCTTAAAGAACGAAGAGCGCATCATGACGCAAGACGAACTCAAGATGATTCTGCACCAAAGCTCCGAGCAAGGGGTCATCGACAAGGAGGAAACGGAGATGCTACGCGACGTATTCCGCTTCTCGGACAAGCGCGTGAACGAACTCATGACCCACCGCAAAGACCTCATCGTACTGCATGCCGATGATACGCAGGAAACCGTATTGCACGTTATCGAGGAGGAGAACTTCAGTAACTACCTCCTGGTAGATAACGATAAGGACGAGGTGCTGGGCGTAGTTTCGGTAAAAGATGTAATCGGACTGTTGGGCAGCGGCAAACCGTTCCAATTGGATCAGATTGCCCGCCAGGCGCTCTTCATCCCCGAGAGTCTCTATGCCCGCAAAGCATTGGAGATATTCAAACGCACCAAGAATAAGTTTGCCGTAGTGGTAAACGAATACGGTGGTACCGAAGGTATCCTTACCCTGCACGACCTTGCCGAGAGTGTATTTGGCGACATCCTCGAAGAAAACGAAATTGAGGAAGAAGAGATTGTAACCCGCCAGGACGGATCCATGCTCGTGGAAGCATCGATGAACATCGGCGACTTTATGGACGAGATGGGCATCCTCAACTACGAAGACATCGACTCGGAAGACTTTACCACCCTGGGCGGACTGGCCATGTTCCTCATCGGGCGTATTCCCAAAACCGGCGACACTTTCTCCTACCAGCACATCGACTTCGAGGTGGTTGATATGGATGGCGGACGAGTGGATAAACTACTCGTCACCAAGCGCGAACCCGAATAAGACACCCCACACGCAACATCTTTTTATTAACAACACATAAATGTATCGAGTATGAAAAAGCACATTTTAATTTCTTTATTAAGCCTCTGCTTGCTAAGCGCCTGTACCCCCACTCCTCAGGCTCCCAAGCGGGTGGTATTAGCCTACGTTACTTCGTGGAGCACTGTAATGCCCAACCCGGAGTATCTTACCCACATCAATTATGCCTTTGGGCATGTTACCGACTCGTTCAATGCGGTACGTATCGATAGTGTAGAACGTCTGCAAGCCATCGTAACACTCAAGCAACAAAAGCCTTCCCTGAAGATACTGCTCTCCATCGGAGGCTGGGAAAGCGGACGGTTCAGCGAGATGGCTGCCTCGGAAGAAAACCGCTTAGCTTTTGCCGCCGATTGCCAACGCATAGTAAAGGAATTTGATTTGGACGGTATCGACATCGACTGGGAATACCCCACCAGTGGCGTGGCAGGTATCTCCTCCTCGCCCGACGATAAGGACAACTTCACCCTGCTGATGCGCGACATCCGTGCTGCCATCGGTACCGATAAGCTACTTACTTTAGCATCAGATGCTACGGGTAAGTTTATCGACTTCGCCGCCATCGAGCCGTATGTTGATTTTGTAAACATCATGACGTACGATATCAACAATCCGCCCTACCACCACGCTTCACTCTACCGTTCGGAGATGACCAACGGTGTATCGTGCGTGGATGCCGTAGAGGCACACGTGAAAGGTGGTTTCCCCCTCAACCGACTGGTACTGGGCATCCCGTTCTACGGACGCGGCATTGAAGGCATAGGCTTCTGTAACTACCGCAACATCATTCAACTACAAGGATATAACCACCTGCG
>JAVBVL010000072.1:0-3010 GCA_031554285.1 Bacteroides sp. | reverse complement strand
GAGATTTTGGGACGCGAGATGATTATCCCCATTGAGAAGTATGGCGTGAAGTTACTCTCCATTGGTTTCTTTGTAGACCCGTCGCAAGCTACGCTTTGGCGTGGTGGTATGGCAAGTAATGCCTTGAAGCAGCTTATCGGCGATGGCGATTGGGGCGAATTGGATTATTTCCTGATTGACCTTCCGCCGGGTACCAGCGACATTCACCTTACTGTGGTACAAACATTGGCGTTGAACGGTGTGGTGGTGGTAAGTACCCCGCAGCAGGTTGCTTTGGCCGATGCCCGTAAGGGAATCAACATGTTTACCAACGATAAGGTGAACGTGCCTATCCTTGGTTTGGTAGAGAACATGGCATGGTTTACCCCTGCCGAATTGCCGGAGAATAAATACTACATCTTTGGCCGCGAAGGCACCAAGCAGTTGGCGGAAGAGATGAATGTACCTTTGTTGGGACAGATTCCTATTGTGCAAAGCATCTGCGAAGCGGGTGATAACGGTACTCCCGTTGCCTTGAATGAGGATTCGGTAACCGGGCAGGCATTCTTGTCGCTTGCTGAGGCCGTGGTACAACAAGTTAACAGGCGCAATGCCGAACTGGACCCCACTAAGATTGTTGAGCTTCATAAATAAAACGAATAGAGTCCCACTAAGCAACATGCCTGGTGGGACTCTATACAAATAACGGTTAATCTTAAGAAACTTATTGCGAATTAGTTGTTCGTCTTGGCGGGTTCTGTTTTCGGAAGGCTGAACGTAATAGGCACCGTGTATTTCACATTAACGGCTTGCCCGCGTTGCGTACCCGGCTTCCAGGTAGGCATTATGCTTATCACGCGGAGTGCCTCGGCATCCAGCTCGGGCGATACACCACGTAATATAAAGGGTTTGGTAATGCTACCGTCTTTTGCTACTATAAATTGTACAATGACGCGGCCTTGAATCTTTTGCTCTACGGCTGTTGCGGGGTATTTGATGTTTTCGCTCAGGAATTTCAGCAAAGCCTCCATTCCACCCGGAAATTCGGGCATCTTTTCTACTACTTCGAATGTAGGCTCTTCGCCATTCTCTTCATTAGATACCACTTTGACCGGAAGATATTGAATTCCTATCGCTCCTTTCTCATCAACTCCTGCTACTGCTACCTGGGCGCTCTTCCCTTTTTCGCCGGGTAAACGGAATACAATAGGCACGGTATATTTCACCGGAACGGCTACTCCGTTCACTTTGCCGGGTTCCCATTTGGGCATGAGGCTTATTATACGGAGCGCTTCTGCATCTATGGTTGGTGATACATTGCGTAAGATTCTGACATTGCCGATGCTACCATCTTTCCCCACTACATATTGTACAATGACACGTCCTTGTGTCTTGCTGTTCTGGTCTTCCTGCGGATACTTGATGTTCTCGTTCAGGAACTTCATGAGCGCTGCCATACCTCCCGGGTATTGAGGCATATCTTCAGCCATTTCGTATACCCCGTCGGCATTGGGCTCTATCTTGATTGGTTTGGGAGCAGCCTTCTTCTGGGCCGGAGCTGTTTTGGGATTCTGGTCACCGGTACTCTTTTGTGGCGATTGCACGGTAAGGTCGGGTGCAACCCCTTCTTCTACCAATAAGACAGCCTCTTTGGCTAAATTCTTGGTGCTACGTGCTACCGCTTCGATGTTGCTGATAACCAACAGCAGGGCAGCCAGTGGGAGGAACATCAGGTATTTGGTCTTCCCTATCTCTTTTGTTCTTTTTTTGTTCATCATTCTGATTCTTTTTTTGAGTGGTAAAACATTGAAACTATTTGATAATTTTGCTGCAGCCTTTTGATGGGCCAGTCCCAACAAGTGGTACTGGTATGATTGGTAGTCGTGGCCGGTTTGCAACACGTGGTTGTCGGCCATATACTCTAAGTTGTTACGTATTTCCTGCTTCAACAGCCAGGCAAACGGATTCATCCAGCAGGCAATGCACATCAGTTCGCTTGCCAGTACATCCAGTGAGTGCCGTTGCTGTGCATGGGTACGCTCGTGGGTTAATATCTCATCAATCTCGTCGGCATTGTATGTACCGGGGTTGAAAAATATCCAATGGAAAAAGGAGAACGGCTCGGCAGCCTTTCGCGGGATGTACACCCGTGTACCTTGTATAACGGTCGGGGTGCTTTGCCACCGTATGCGGAGTATGCATGTCAACTGTATCAGGAAGCGGGCGGTGAGTACCAATACCCCGGCGGCATATACTAAGCCGAGAATGATTCCTGCCACATCGGTCCAGCTGGTTTGCGGGGTGGCGGTTACTCCTACGGTTACTTCGGGGAGCATTACCGAAGCGTACACATCGGCAACGTACACCATGGGTTCCTGCTCTAACATCCACTCCTGTATATTGAGCAGGGGGTAAAACAGGGACACTGCCAGGAAACCGAGAAAGAGTGTACGGCGCCAACCAAAGAACGTGTCCTTGTGCAGGAATGCTCTGTAGAAGAGGTAGAAAACGGCGATGCCGGCATTTATCTTCAGGAAGTATGCTATTTCGGGTGTCATGGTATCAGATGTTTTTGGGAGAGTAATTAGTCTTCTTTGCCTTGCTCAATCATACGGAGGATTTCTTTCAGGTCGCTTGCCGAAATCTTTTGATCTTTGGCAAAGAAGGAAACCATCTCTTTGTATGAATTCTCGAAATAGTTCTGCACCACACCGCTCATGAAACTGCGTTTGTATTCGCTTTCGCGAATGGCGGGGCTGTATTGATAGGTATTGCCAACGCGCTTGGTTGTTACATACTTTTTACGTTCCAGGTTTTTCACGATGGAAGCCACCGTTGTATACGGAGGTACGGGCGGCTGGAATTTGGCAACAATGTCTTTAATGAAACAGGAATCAAGTTCCCAGATGTAAAGCATTACCTCTTCTTCTTGTATTGTCAGCTTATCCATATTCGTAGTATTATTGTTATATCGCAAATCTACGAATAATTCGTAATGAAGATACAATCAGTAAGTTAAATAATGCAAATG
>JAVBVL010000106.1:0-18577 GCA_031554285.1 Bacteroides sp. | reverse complement strand
AGTGAAGTACCGCGATGCCGAGGTGGAGTTTGTAGGTGCCCGCAAAGAATCGTACCAACGCGACTCGCGCAAACCGATTGTAGAAGATGGTACGTTGGAAGACGACCAGAACCGGCGCGACTTTACCATCAACGCCATGGCGGTATGCCTTAACTCCGCACGTTTCGGGGAATTGGTAGACCCGTTCGGTGGTATCAGCGACCTGAAGGAAAAGACCATCCGCACCCCGCTCGACCCTGATATTACCTTCAGTGACGACCCCCTGCGCATGATGCGCTGCATCCGCTTTGCTACCCAACTGAACTTCCATATCGACGATGAAACCTTTGCTTCGTTAGAACGCAACCGCGAACGCATCAATATCATCTCCCGCGAACGCATTGCCGAGGAACTGAATAAGATAATCCTTTCACCCGTTCCGTCTAAAGGGTTTATCGACTTGGAACGCAGCGGACTGTTGCCGCTTATCTTCCCCGAACTGGCTGCCCTGCAAGGGGTAGATACCCGTAACGGACGGGCGCACAAAGATAACTTTTACCATACATTGGAAGTGCTCGATAATATCAGCCGGCACACCGATAACCTGTGGTTGCGTTGGGCGGCTCTGTTGCACGACATAGCCAAACCCGCCACCAAACGGTGGGAGCCGCGTGCCGGATGGACTTTCCACAACCATAACTTCATTGGCGAACGGATGATTCCCGAAATCTTCCGCAAGATGAAACTGCCGATGAACGAAAAGATGAAGTATGTGCAGAAACTGGTAGGGTTGCACATGCGTCCCATCGTAATTGCCGACGAGGAAGTAACCGACTCGGCCGTGCGTCGCTTATTATTTGAGGCGGGTGATGATATTGACGACCTGATGCTGCTGTGCGAAGCCGATATTACCTCCAAGAATATGGACCGCAAGCAACGCTTCCTCGATAACTTCAAACTGGTACGCCAAAAGTTGAAAGACCTGGAAGAGAAAGACCGTGTGCGTAACTTCCAACCCCCGGTAAGCGGGGAGGAGATTATGGAACTCTTCGGTTTGCAACCTTGCCGGGAAGTGGGTGTCTTGAAAGCGGCTATCAAAGATGCTATTCTGGATGGTATTATCCCCAATCAATACGAAGAAGCGTATGCTTTTCTACTGGATAAAGCTGCCCAAATGGGGTTGAAGCCGGTGAAGTAATACTACGTTTTTGCTATTCCACAGCTGTGGAACAGCCATTCCACGTATATGGAACAGCCCTTCCACAGATATGGAATAGCCATTCCACAGCTGTGGAATAGCAGAAATGTGCTGGATTTTGTCACTTCAACCCGGTAAGCGTGCTTTGAAAACCCGGTATCTTGTCCTGAAATAGGTTGCCACTGATGAAGGGCTATGAATAGCAGATGAAGGGGCATAACTTCATCTGCAACGCCGATGAATAAAGGGTTTCGGAATCAGCGAAGGGACTGAACCCTACTAACAAATTTGCATGTATTATATAGTAAATCAATAATAACTATGTCGATGCAATGGATTACCCCTGTTGAATTGCCGGTAGGCCTTCCACCGGTAACATACCGTCACCGTATACTGCTGATGGGTTCCTGCTTTGCCGAGAATATAGGCAAACAGTTTGTCGAAAGCGGATTCACCGTGGATGTGAACCCGACCGGTGTTTTGTATAACCCACTTTCTATCAGTACTGCTTTGCGCGAGATTTATGCCGGACGTGTGTACCGCGAATGCGATTTATTTTGCTACCGGGGGTGCTGGCATAGCCCTATGCATCACGGTTCTTTCTCCGCCGAACAGCCGGAAGAGGCTTTGCAGCGCATCAATACACGCATGCAGCAGGCGCATAATACCTTGTCCGGCATACATTGGCTGATGCTGACCTTTGGTACGGCATACGTGTACGAGCGGGCTGTTACGGGCGAATTGGTGGCTAACTGTCACCAGTTACCCGAGAAAGAATTCCATCGCCGCCGGTTAACGGTGGACGAGATTGTGGCAGACTACTCCGTGCTATTATCCGAACTCTGGCAGCAGAATCCGGAGTTGAATGTGCTCTTTACCGTGAGTCCCATCCGCCATGTGCGTGACGGACTGCATGCCAACCAACTCAGTAAATCGACTTTACTGTTGGCCATTGAAGCTCTGCAAGCTGCTTTCCCCGGTAGGGTACACTATTTCCCCTCCTATGAGATTGTACTCGATGAGTTGCGCGACTACCGTTTCTTTGCCGACGACCTGGTACATCCTACATCCCTTGCCATAAGCTATCTGTGGGAACGTTTCGGAAAAGTTTTCTTTTCAGCCGAAACACAGTCGGTCATGAAGGAAGTGGCAGAAATACGGAAAGCATTGGCGCATAAGCCCTTTCATCCCGACTCCGAAGAACATAAAAGATTTTTAGGTCAATTAGTGTTAAAAATTGAACGACTTAAAGGAAAATACCCGAACTTAGACTTCCAGTAAATACTGAAACTATGTCATATTCAATTGAAATCATCACCCAAAAGTTGGCTGCCCGCCGAATTGGCAACCGTCCGGCAACGATTGATTGGCTGCTGACAGATAGCCGTTCATTGAGTTTCCCGGAAGAAACATTGTTTTTTGCACTCACTACCCGCCGCAACAACGGCGCACGTTATATAAGCGATTTGTATGAGAGAGGCGTGCGCAACTTTGTGTTGAGCACTGCGGATGAACTGCCTGATTACCCTGATGCCAACCTGCTCGTGGTAGAAAACCCCTTGAAGGCTTTGCAGAAACTGGCCGAATTACATCGTGACCGGTTCCAACTTCCCGTTATAGGGATTACCGGCAGTAACGGAAAAACCATCGTTAAAGAGTGGTTGCACCAGTTACTCAGTCCCGACCGTGCCATTGTACGCTCTCCCCGTAGCTATAACTCACAAATAGGTGTACCACTCTCTGTTTGGCAATTGTATGAAGGCGCCGAACTGGGTATCTTCGAAGCCGGTATCTCCGAGATGGGAGAGATGCGTGCTTTGCAATCTATTATTAAACCAACTATCGGTATCCTGACCAATATAGGTGGAGCTCATCAGGAGAATTTCTTCTCGTTGCAGGAGAAGTGTCAGGAGAAGCTGCATCTGTTTAAGGATTGCGACGTGCTTATTTATAATGGTGATAATGAACTAATCTCGAATTGTGTATCCAGAACCATCCCCTCAGCGCGTGAAATAGCGTGGAGCCGTAAGGATGCCGACCGTCCGCTGTTTATCAGTAACATACAGAAGATGGACGACCGTACAGTGATTGACTACCGGTACATCGGTATGGATAATACATACACCATTCCGTTTATTGACGATGCTTCCATCGAAAACTCGCTCAACTGCCTGGCGGCTTGCCTCTACCTGATGCTTCCTGCCGAACAGATTACCGAGCGGATGGCACGCCTGGAGCCGGTAGCCATGCGCCTCGAGGTAAAAGAAGGAAAGAATAACTGCCTGCTTATTAATGATAGTTACAACTCCGACCTGGCTTCACTGGATATTGCACTCGACTTCCTGTACCGTCGTTCGGTAGCCAAAGGATTGAAGCGTACGCTGATTCTTTCGGATATTCTGGAAACGGGGCAGAGCCTGTCGATGCTTTACCGTAAGGTAGCCCAGTTGGTACAAAGCCGCGGTATAGATAAGGTAATTGGCGTAGGTCCTGAGATTCTTTCGTGTGCTGCCCGTTTTGAGAACATCGAGAAGCACTTCTTTGCCGATACCGATGCCTTGTTGGCTTCGGAAACATTCCGTGCGTTGCGTAACGAAGTGATTCTTATCAAAGGTGCCCGTTCCTTCCGGTTCGACCGGGTTTCGGAAGAGTTGGAGCAAAAGGTTCATGAAACCATCTTGGAGGTAAATCTCGGTGCGATGGTTGATAACCTGAATCATTACCGTGCCATGCTGCGTCCCGAAACAAAGGTGGTTTGCATGGTGAAGGCGTCGGCTTACGGAGCCGGCTCGTACGAGATTGCCCGTACCCTGCAGGAACACCGGGTAGATTACCTTGCCGTAGCCGTAGCCGATGAGGGAGCCGAGCTGCGCAAAGCAGGCATTACCGCTTCCCTGATGATTATGAATCCGGAGCTGACGGCCTTCAAAACCATGTTCGATTACAAACTGGAACCGGAGGTATATAACTTCCACCTGTTGGATGCGCTGATTAAAGCCGCCGAGAAAGAAGGTATTACTCATTTCCCTATACATATTAAGTTTGACACCGGCATGCACCGCTTAGGCTTTACCGCCCAAGAAGTGCCGCAACTCATTCAACGCTTGCGCAGTCAGCAGGCAGTGATACCACGCTCGGTATTCTCGCACCTGGCAGGTAGCGACGGTGCGCAGTACGATGCGTTTACCCGCAGTCAGATTGCCCAGTTTGAGGCCGCTGCCGCCGAACTGCAAGCCGCATTCCCGCATAAAATACTACGCCACATCTGCAACACAGCCGGAGTGCAACGCTTCCCCGAGGCACAGTTTGAAATGGTGCGGTTGGGCATCGGACTTTATGGAGTAGACCCTGCTACCAATAGTCTTATACATAACGTAAGTACCCTGCGTACTACCATCTTGCAAATCAAGGAGGTTCCTGCCGATGAAACGGTGGGCTATAGTCGCAACGGGCATCTTACCCGTGACTCGCGCATTGCCGCCATCCCCATTGGGTATGCCGACGGACTGAACCGTCACCTGGGTGGTGGGCATGGCTATTGCATGGTAAACGGACAGAAAGCGCCGTATGTAGGTAATATCTGTATGGATGTGTGCATGATCGATGTAACCGATATTGATTGCCGGGAAGGCGACCAGGCTATTATATTCGGTGAAGAGTTGCCCATCTCCGTGATTGCCGAAACACTTGGAACTATCCCGTACGAAGTGCTTACAGGCATCTCCTCCAGAGTAAAGCGCATCTACTACCAAGATTAGTAAAACTAATCACTCATCACTTAACACTAATCACTAAAAAGTTTTATCTTTGTTGCCGAACATTATAATGTAATACCTTATGACAAACTTATTTTTAGGTTTCTTACCGAGCGGCTCCGAATGGATTATCATTGCAATCCTGATTCTGTTATTCTTTGGCGGAAAGAAAATCCCCGAATTGATGCGTGGCCTGGGTAAAGGCGTGAAGAGCTTCAAAGAAGGCGTAAACGAAGCCAAAGACGAACTGAATAAAGCCAAAGACGAGGTAGATAAACCGGCTGATTCGCCCAAAGAATAGGTAAGCTGGTGTGGCTGGAAAAGAACTGACCTTCTGGGATCACCTGGATGTGCTGCGCTTTGTACTCTTGCGGGTTATCGGGGTGTGGTTTGTGTTGGCGGTGGGATACTTCATTGCCATGCCTTATCTGTTCGACTCGGTTATCCTGGCTCCCTGTCACAATGAGTTTGTTTTTTACGACCTGCTGCGCTATGTGGGGCGTACCTTTGAACTTACCGATGAGTTCTTTACTCAGGAGTTCCATGTGAAGTTGGTCAATATTAACCTGGCGGCACCCTTCCTGATACACATGTCTACCGCTTTCTGGCTATCGGTAGTTACCGCCATGCCGTACCTGCTTTTCGAGGTGTGGCGTTTTATCAGTCCGGCACTTTACCCTAAGGAACGTCGCGGCGTGCAGAAAGCCCTTTGCATAGGTTCGGTGATGTTCTATATCGGGGTACTGCTGGGATACTTTATGGTGTACCCGCTTACCCTCCGTTTCCTTTCTACCTACATGCTGAGCTCCGAAGTGGAGAATGTAATCTCCCTGAACTCGTACATCGATAACTTTATGATGCTGGTACTCTGTATGGGGCTTGCTTTTGAGTTGCCGTTGGTTACGTGGTTGCTCTCTCTGCTGGGTGTTGTCAACAAGTCGTTCCTGCGCAAGTACCGCCGCCATGCCATTGTGCTCATTGTGATTGTGGCTGCCATTATTACTCCCACGGGCGACCCCTTTACCCTGGCGGTAGTATCCATTCCCCTCTGCCTGCTCTACGAAATGAGCATCCTGATGATTAAAGATAAAAAAGAATAATTCACCCTCTTCCCCTTAAAAAAGCAAAAGCCCCCTCTCGCGAGGGGACTTTCAATGTTTGCTTGCTTCTTTTAAATTGAAAGAAACTAATTAAAAGCCGCAAACGTTAAGACGAAAAAAAGGGAAGTCTCACGACTTCCTCATTTCCTCTAACCTTAAATCTAAATCTCTATGAAAAAAACGTGGTGCAAATATATGGCTTTGTATTGAATAAAAATGTTAACAAAGCTAAGAAAGTGGAAATATTTTTTAATTAACAGATGCCGTCTTTCAAAATCCTTTCTTTTGTTGTAGAATTTAACAGAGTTCTGTATATGGGATGGCAATTTAATAGCTCCGGATTGCCTGTTATATATAACTGTTTTCGGGCACGGGTCATTGCAACATTAAGTTTTCTGTCAATAAGAAAGCCATTTTCCTCTGTCATGTTTGAGAGGAATTTGAGCTGGTAAGGGTAGTTTACACAACAAGAATATATGATTACATTTCGTTCGCTTCCCTGAAATCGTTCCACGGTATCTATCAATATCTCATTAAGTGCAGGTATACCTAATCCGGCAATCTCCTTGCGAATCAATGCTATCTGACTGCGGTAGGGGGTGATGATTCCTAACGAGCTCGAAGCGTCGAACTCTTCTCCGTATGTTTGGTAGGTTTCTGCGGCTAATTGAGCTACAATCCGGGCCTCGTGACGATTGCTTTTGGCAGGGGTTCCGGCAGGTTGCGGCGCCGATGGAAAGAATGCTAACCGGCAACATGCTTCCGGGTCTTCCAGTTGGTGCGGCAGTCCTACCGCCTCTAACTTACCTTCGTAAAAAGTATGGTTGGCAAAATGGGCTACTTCGGGATGCATACGTCCTTGTTTGCACAACATGTCGAATGCTTCCGGGTATTGCGATGACGTCCGGTAAAGCCGTTCAAAGAGTGAGTCGCGTACGTTTTGCAGGCCGATATTCAATAATTGTTCATCGTATACGGCCGATTGCTCGGGGCGTTGCTGTACTACCGCCGGTAGTTGCTTGTGGTCGCCAATCAATATAAACTTGCCGATGGCATCTTTGCCGCTCGGGGTGCGGGCGCAAAGAAGCCCCAATAGTTGAGGTTCCAGGATTTGGGAGGCCTCGTCAATAATTGCCACATCAAATTGCTTCAATCGGAATAACTCCGGTTTGCCGGCTATGCTTGCCACCGTACCTACAAAGATACGGCAACGGTTCATACGGTCTGTTACCTCCGAACGGCGGTTGCAAGCTGCCAGTACATTCTCTATCAGGTATTCGCGGTATGCCTCTTCGCAGGATAACTCACTCCCGATACGGATAAAGTCTACGCCGGGTTTCACGCGGGTAAGCGCTTTGCATATTTCATCTACCGCGCGGTTGGTGTAGGAGAGGAGGAGTATCTGCTTGTCCGGTTGTTGGTGAAAGGTTTCCACCATCCGTTTTAGGGCACACGAGGTTTTGCCGGTACCGGGAGGTCCTATCAATAAGAAATAATCCTTGGCTGCTTCTGCTTTTTGCGCAATCCGGGTAAAGTCGTCTGCTTCCGGTGCTTCGGATATGTTAGCTTCAAAACGTGGTGCACGTTGGCCTAACAACAAATCCCGTCGTTCCTGATTTGCCGTACAGAAGGCTGTCAACCCCTGGAACATCGCCCGGAAAGTAGTATCCATGGTATCGTGCTCAATGGCATACAAGCTTGTCTCCGATAATACCGACGGGTTTTGTTGGGTAGCTCGCAGGCGGACGGCTACACGACATTCCGTAATGGATTCGATATTGCCTTTGAATACCATTTTGTGGGTCACATTATCCGCTTCCGACAGATGCTCGTACAATACAATGGCATCTCCCTGTCGGAAATTGGGCAATGCTTCGCCTTCCGCCGGTTCTGTGGTACGTTCCAATACCAATCCGGCTTTGTGCTCGTTGGCGGCATGGCTTTCATAGATATGTAAGCCGCTGATAATCTCTCCGGCTTCTAACTTCTCTGTGTATGTCGACAACCACAAGGCGGCGGCTCCGGTTCGCCCTTCATAATCGGCATCGCCCGATTTGGACGTGTATAGCTCCTTCGTGATAAAGTTATAAAGCGTATAAAAGTACGCCTGCTCCAGTTCTGATAACTTATCTGTATTTTCCCGCCATTGACGGATACCGGGTTCCAGGTAACGCTGCCAGAGCACGCCCTTCAGTTTACGTTCGTTGAGCACATCAGGGTTTATTTCACTTAGCTTTTCTGCGGTATAGTGCGTGCTGTTGCGCAGTTGTATACCATATTCTCCCGCTACAATGCGATTGCGCAGGTCGATTGCTCGGCGTACCATTGCCCAGGAAGAACGTGCCGGATAGAGCAGGGGATAACGTGTGTATAACAGGTAAGGTTTACCCGTGCGATGATCTTTCCCCATGGAGTATTGCAGTACCGCCTGATAGAGTAACATCTGTACTTTATGGTTCTCTTGGGGCTCTACTTTCCCTTTAATGGCATATTCGTCCGCTTTGCCCGACTTCATCTCAATAAACGACGACATATCCCGTTGCATGTAGTCCAATCGCCCCTGCAAGCCCAAGGCTTCACAAATATAGGCGGGCTCCAGTACGGCGTCCGTTTTGTCCAGTTCATACCCCGGCAGTTGGAAGGTTTCTTTTACCACCTGCCGTATATGGTCAAAGTGTTTCCGGCAATCGTTAAAGAACTCTCCCTCCTTCTCCTTGTCTTGCAGGTCGGCGCAGGCAGCCAGTTCAATGGGATAGCGGCGAAAGGCTTTCTGCATGCTGGTACGGTAATCTACTTCACCTTCTGTGTGTATCCATTCGTCCAGAAAAAGGTTGGCAATATTACCAAGCAGTAGCGGACGGGTGTTCTCAGAAGGCTGCAAACGAGCCAGCCAATAGTTGGCAGGATGATGCCCGTATGCCTTGAAACACTCTGCCAGCGAACTGATGTCGAGCAGGTAATCCGGCTCCAGTACCATGAACGAGGGGGTGAGTATCCCTTCGTCGTCAATGGCAACATCGAGCAAGTTGAGTTGTGCATAACGCCACAACTGGTCGCAGGTGGTAGCAAACTCCTGATTAATATCAGGCACATTGTATCGCACTTTCCAGGGAGTATCGGTTACTTCGTCTACCGGCGTTACATAAAGGTACTGCTCATCGGCATACTGAAAGCATACACGTATCCGTTGCCTTTCTTCTCGAATGGGAGGGCTTACCACATATGTAGCATCCGCTCGCGGAAGCAGGCGGTACAATTCAGGCGGAATTTCCTCGCCGGATAGTTTCCGCAGGAAGAAGGCAAGTGTCTTGGTATCCCGCAACAGATGTTCACGGGTGGGAGTTTCTCTTTTATTCAGAATGTGGTTGGAGGTCAGGCGGAAGGTGTGCAGCCGGTTCTGTTCGGCAGGCGATAAGCCCAACCGCGCCGCCACAAAGCTGATGCGTGCTGCCAGGTCGGTCATTTGCAGACTCTCATCCTGTATCAAGGTGCGGCAACAGCGTTCCAATAAGTCGCGCAGCAGTTTGTATCCGTCATTCAGACGTGTGTCTTCCGTGCGGCATACTGCCAGCAGTAACTCATACGATTCCCTGATTTCTTGTTCCATCCTGCAAAAGTAATAAAAAAAGGTTGCCTCCATGTGGAAGCAACCTTTCAATCTCAATATAGAAGATATTCTTATTTCAATACGATGGGGCTGTACTTCGGAACCAATGCCTTCATTACAATCCATCCGATGAGGTATGCTACTGCACACACACAGAAGATGATGAAGTAACCGGCGGGTTTACCCTGGAATCCCATGAACGCCATTTGCGTTTCATCGGCGTGTGTAAACAACATACCCGAACCCTTATTGATGAGGAATGAACCCACACCACCTGCCATACCACCAATACCGGTGATGGTAGCAATGGCGCTTTTGGGGAACATATCGCCAATGGTAGAGAAGATGTTAGCCGACCACGATTGGTGAGCAGCACCTGCAATACCGATGATGATAATCGGGAACCAGTAAGAATAAACACCCAATGGCTGAGCAAACAGTGCCAACAACGGGAAGAATGCAAAAATCAACATGGCGCGCATGCGGGCTGCGTACGGGTTCATACCTGTTTTGTTGATAATGATAGTGGGCAACTTACCACCGTACAGAGATAACATGGTGATAGCATACAGTACGAAGATAAGCAACATACCTGTGCTGCTGTCTGAGCTGAATCCGTACACGTCGCTGATGTAAGCAGGTGTCCAGAACAGGAAGAACCACCATACACCGTCGGTCATAAACTTACCAAAGGCAAATGCCCAGGTTTGTTTGTATGTAAACGATTGCCAGAAGCTCATCTTCTTTTCTTCTTTACCTTCTACAACCGGTTGGTCGTCACCATCCTGGTTGATATATTCAAGTTCAACCTTGTTTACTTTAGGCTGTGCACTGGGTTTGTCGTACATAAACACCCACATACCCATCCATACAAATCCAAGGGCACCAATGATGATAAAGGCCATTTCCCAGCCGTTACCTACACCCATTTCTTTGAAGTATTTAGCCAATACCGGAATGGTTACAGGAGCAGCAAGCGCACCTACCGTAGCACCGGCGTTGAAGATACTGGTTGCAAAAGCACGGTCTTTCTTAGGAAAGTATTCGGCAGTTACCTTGATGGCAGCGGGGAAGTTACCGGCTTCACCCAGTGCAAGTACAAAACGTGCTGCAATAAACATGTAAACACTTACCGTAGCAATGGTTAATGCGATAGCCGAACCACCTTCTACAGCAGCCAACGCTTCGGCACCCGGGATACCTACCCATACTTGAGTTCCCCAACCGCAAAGTGCATGCAAACAAGCACCGAGCGACCATATACCGATTGACCACAGGTAACCTTTCTTAGTGCCCATCCAGTCAATAAATTTACCGGCAAATAACATACTGATAGCATAGAAGATAGAGAACAGGGCGGTAATAGTACCGTAGTCACTATCTGTCCAGTGGAACTCGGGAGCAATAAAGTCCTTCCACGTTAACGAGAGAACCTGTCGGTCGAGGTAGTTTACTGTCGTGGCGAAAAACAACATCGCACAGATGGTCCATCTGTAGTTTGTCATTCTGCCTGTAGCATGTTGAAATGTACTCATGATAATCGATTTAAATTATTAGTTTTTTATTTCTGGGGTCAAAAGTACGCAATATTTGATGTATGTCAACTATAAAAATTGCTTAAATTCTTGTATTAATTGACATAAACAGATGAAAATAGTACAAAAGGGATGAAATTTACCAAAAAAAGCCCCTAACGCCAGTGTTTGCGTACACGAATACTGAATAATCCACCTATTCAACCTAAATATCCACAACATAACAGAAAAGAGTGCCTAATTTTGTACTATCGCAACGAATATCTAATTACCAATAAAAAACAATACAGATGAAATTCTCTCTTTGTAAAGTAATGCTGCTTGGAGCGCTTCTTGGCTCCGTTTCATTGAATGCTCAGAAAGTAAGTGAACAATTACCCTGGTCGGTACGCATGGTCGAGTCGGAAATGATTCGTAACCCGGAGTCGTGGATGCTCGACTTCCAACCCAAACTGAAATGGGATTATTGCCACGGGCTCGAGTTGCAAGCCATGCTCGATGTGTACTATACTTACGGCGGCAAGAAAATATACGACTATGCCCTGGCGTATGCCGATACCATGATTCATGCCGATGGAAGCATTGAGACCTACCGTCTTGAAGAGTATAACATCGACCGGGTGAATTCGGGTAAGTTCCTGTTCCGCATTTACGAAGAATCTAAAGACGAGAAATACAAAAAAGCACTCGACTTGCTGCGCAGCCAGCTCGATACCCATCCGCGTAATGCCGACGGTGGTTTCTGGCACAAAAAGATATACCCTAATCAATGCTGGTTGGACGGTGTGTATATGAATACCCCGTATTATGCCGAATATGCTTTCCGCAACAACCGCGTGAACGACTATGCCGATATTGTGAACCAATTCCTGGTAGCAGCCCGTCACACTTACGACCCCAAGACCGGTCTGTATCGCCATGCGTGCGACATCAGCCGCCAGCAACGTTGGGCCGATCCGGTAACCGGACAATCGGCACACACCTGGGGACGTGCTATGGGCTGGTATGCCATGGCGTTGGTCGATGTACTCGACTTCCTTCCCAAATATGAAGCCGGACGTGACTCCATGCTCACCATCCTCAACAATGTAGCTCTTCAACTCAAAAAGATACAAGACCCGAAGACCGGACTTTGGTACCAGGTACTCGACCGCAGCGGTGATAAAGGCAATTACCTCGAAGCCACCTGCTCCAGTATGTTTGTTTATACCCTCTTCAAGGCTGTACGCATGGGGTATGTAGATAAATCGTACCTGGATGTAGCTATCAAAGGCTATAAAGGTTTGCTCGATACCTTGATGAAAGTCGACAAGGATGGCGTGATAAGCATAACCAACTGTTGCGCTGTTGCCGGTCTGGGAGGCTCGCCCAATTACCGTTCGGGTACGTATGAGTATTACCTGAGCGAACCCATCCGTGACAACGACCCCAAAGCAGTAGGTCCGTTTATCATGGCAAGTTTAGAGTACGAACGTTTACAAAAGTAATTCCCGGTTATGAAGAAGATTATATTAGCTGTTATAGCCCTGATACTGTGCTGCGGCAATTCATTGCTGGCACAAGAAAAAGTTGATACTATTTTTGTTGCACGCGATGGTAGCGGCAAGTTCCGCACCGTAGGCGAAGCCATTGAGAGCGTACGCGCCTTTATGGACTACACGGTGGTTATCTATATAAAGAAAGGTACGTACAAGGAGAAACTTATTGTTCCATCCTGGTTGAAAAATGTAGAACTCGTAGGTGAGAACCCCGAAGAAGTAGTGCTTACCTACGATGATCATGCCAATATCAACAAGATGGGTACCTTCCGCACCTATACCATGAAGGTAGAAGGCAGCGACATTACTTTCAAGAACCTCACCGTCGAGAATAACGCCGCCCAGTTGGGACAAGCCGTGGCGTTGCATACCGAAGGCGACCGCCTGAAGTTTATTAACTGCCACTTCCTGGGTAATCAGGATACCGTTTATACCGGTGCCGAGCATACCCGCCTTTACTTTAAAGATTGCTACATCGAAGGAACTACCGATTTTATCTTCGGCCCTTCCACCGTTTGGTTTGAAGGCTGTACCATCCATAGCAAACGCGATTCGTACATCACTGCTGCTTCTACTCCCAAAGAGGTAGAGTTTGGCTATATCTTTAAGAACTGCAAGCTCACCGCTGCTCCGCAGGTTACCAAAGTGTACCTTGGTCGCCCTTGGCGCCCGTATGCCGCTACCGTGTTTATCAACTGTGAATTAGGTAAGCACATACGTCCTGAAGGATGGCACAACTGGAACAATACAGCCAACGAAGCCACTGCCCGTTATGCCGAATATGGCAATACCGGCGAAGGAGCTGCTATCGATGGTCGTGTAAGATGGGGCAAGCAACTCACCAAGAAAGAAGTACAGCAGTTTTCGATAGAGAATATATATAAAGATTGCAGCGATTGGAACTGCACTAAGTAAAACCGTATTATTGTAAACACTTGTTTAATTCGTACCATGAAGAAACTCATCTCTGCCGCATGTGCCATACTCGCCGTATGTGCCTGCACACACAAACCCGCATCTACCGACCAGCTCACCGGTTGGGACAAACTACCCGCTATCCTGGCACGTATCTCCGAACCGGTATTTGCCGATGCAACCTTTAACGTTCTCGATTACGGAGCACAAGCCGATACTACGTTCGATAGTCGCCCCGCCATCCTGAAAGCCATTAACTCCTGTAACCTGGCGGGTGGGGGCAAGGTGCTTATCCCTGCCGGAACGTACCTCGTAAAAGGCTCCATCTTCCTGAAAAGCCATGTCAACCTGCACCTGGAACAAGGTGCCCGCTTGGAATTCTCTACCGAACCTTCCGATTACCTGCCCATGGTACTTACCAAATGGGAGGGTACCGAATGTTATAACTACTCGCCGTTTATCTACAGCTACCAAAGTACCGATGTAGCCATTACCGGACAAGGCGAGATTGATGGCAACGGCGGTGTGGTATTCAACGGATGGCACAAGTTGCAGGGTGCCGATGTGAACCTGCTTCGACAGATGGGTAACGACAGTGTACCCGTGTACCAACGCGTGTTTGGCGAAGGTCATTACCTGCGTCCCGGTATGATTCAGTTCTTCGGGTGTAAGAATGTGTTGGTCGATAGCGTGAAGATATACGATTCACCTTTCTGGATTATCCACCCTGTGTATTGCGACAATGTGATTGTACGTAATGTATATATCGACGGCGATAACTATAACAACGACGGATGCGACCCCGAATCGTCCACCAACGTACTTATTGAGAATGTCGACTTCAACGTGGGCGACGACGGTATTGCCATCAAATCGGGTCGCGACCAGGAAGGGTGGCTCATTGGCCGGCCTACCGAGAACGTGGTTATCCGCAACTGCCGCTTTGCCCGCTGGGCCATTACCATCGGTAGCGAGATGTCGGGTGGCGTGCGCAATATCTACATTGAGGATTGCCGGATAGACAGCTGCCGCAACGGCATCTACTTCAAATCGAATATGGACCGCGGCGGCTTCTTTGAGAACCTGTACATGCGCCGCATCCATGCCGACATTTGCCTGTGGGGCATGGTTAACTTCCGTACCGATTACCACGGATACCGGGGTGGCAATTACCCCACGCTGTTCCGTAACATCACCATCGAAGACGTTACCTGTAACCGTGTAGACAGCGTAGCTCTTATGGCAAATGGTACCCCCGAAGCCAAACTGTACAACATCACCCTGCGTAATATCGATATCAAGAGCGCTCCCAAAGCCACCCAAATGCGTAATGTGGAGAACCTGGTACTTGATAACGTACGGGTAAACGGTAAGCCCGTTGAACAAGCCGAAGAATAACTACTATATACTACAAAGACTTATGAAAAACACTATTAAAACCCTGGCAGCACTGGTGCTGCTGGCTTTGGTTTGCCCGTTGACTATCAACGCACAATCCAAGAAGAACACCAACGAATCGGTACTGCACACCATGAAAGCGGCTACTAAGTATATGATGGAGACCGTTAGCTACAACGGCGGTTTCGTGTGGAACTACCTGCCCGACTTCTCCCGCTCCTGGGGCGAGATGGAAGCCAAACGTACCATGGCATGGATACAAACACCCGGTACCCCGGCGGTAGGTCATCTGCTTATCGATGCGTACCATGCTACGGGCGACGAGTATTACTACGAATCGGCCTGCCGCGTGGCTCGTGCCCTGATTTGGGGGCAACTTCCTTGCGGAGGTTGGAACTATATGTTCGACTTTGCCGGTGAGAACTCGCTGAAAGAGTGGTACTCCACCATCGGCCGCCAGGGGTGGCGTTTGGAAGAGTTTCAGCACTACTACGGCAATGCTACTTTTGACGATTCTACCACCAGTGATGTAGCCAAGTTCCTGCTTCGCATCTATGTGGAGAAGAACGACCCCACCTTCCGCCCTGCACTCGATAAAGCCATTGCTTTTATTCTTGAGAGCCAGTACCCCGTTGGCGGATGGCCGCAACGCTACCCGCTTAAGTACGACCATCCTTTCCAGGGCCGCGCCGACTACTCCTCGTTTGTAACCCTCAATGACGACGTGATTCCCGATAACATCGAGTTCCTGATACAATGTTATCAGGTATTGGGCTTGCAGAATATCAAAGAACCCATCATGCGTGCTATGAACCTGATGATTATCCTGCAACAGGGTAAACCGTATGCCGGATGGTCCGACCAATATACCGTTGACGACCTCAAGCCCGCGCACGCCCGTTCGTACGAGCCGCGTTCGGTGAATACCGGTACTACCGTGCGTTGTGCCAACCTGATGATGGACTACTACCTGCTTACCGGCGAAACCAAATTCCTGGCGCGCATCCCCGATGCCATCGAGTTCCTGGAATCGCAAAAGCTCCCGGCGTCCGAAGTAACCCGCTTTGGCCGTGAAGCCCGCGAAGGAAGCACCATGCTGGTACCCCGCTTTGTCGACCCCGATACCGGCAAGCCCTGGTACGTGCACCGCAAAGGCAGCAACGTAGTAAACGGTACCTATTATACCGATCAGGATATTTCCGGAACCATTGCTCATTACAGCTCGGCGCAGTTTATCAATCCCGATGATTTAAGAAAACGCTATCAGGAGGTGCTCAATACCCCGAAGAGTGAGTTGTGCAAGGAATCTCCGTTGCTTAGCACCGGGCAGGTACCGTTGGATAAATATTATACCCCGGTACGCTCCCGTTACGGTAACCCTGATGCCGATGTAAAAGAACTAATCAGTACGCTTACTAAAGAAGGATATTGGCTGAGCCCCCTCTCACAAGTGTCTAACCCGTACAAGCCCTGTCCGGATCTGCCGGCAAGTGATACCAAGGATTACCTCAGTACCATGGTGGGCGACGAGTACGATACCTCTCCTTATAAGAGCGAAACTCCGGTGATGGGTATCTCTACAGGCGTGTATATTGCCAACATGATGAAGTTTATTACCTATTTAGATAGTAAACACTAATGCTTAATCATCATATCCCTCGTTTTGTACGATGTTCGGATTGGTTCTCATCTCATCTTTTGGTATAGGCATCAGGATGAAGTTGTAGTTCCAATCGAACTCTTTCTTTTCCGGGGTAAGCAACGAAGAGTTGTGTGATTTGCCTGCACGGATAATCTTTTTATTGTTACGCATGGCATCGTACAACCGGTGTCCTTCGCCTACCAGCTCTTTGCGTCGCTCCAGCAGTACGCGGTCCAAATCCACTTCGGCGGCAGTTACCGATTTAGCCGGGTTGGCACGTGTTACAATGGCGTTGAGGTAGAGGGCAGCATTGGCTTTGTCGTTCAATTTCACCGCTGCTTCGGCAGCAATCAGATACGCTTCCGATATGCGGAGTACCGGAATGTTAGAGTATGAGTAGCTTGGCGACAGGTACTTCTTTAAGTACCATTGATAGCTTGCCGGCTTGTATTTATCGATGATTTGGTGACGCACATCGTCTTTGTCCGCATCTATCAATGCCATGTAGTCTGAACTCAGAACGATATCATCGTACCCCGAACGGGACATCAGGTAGCTGATGAACTCTTTGGATTCCTCGATTTCACTTTCTACGTTGACCAGTACCAGGAAGTACTCTACGCCGGTTTGTTGTGTCCATGCCGATGCATATTCGGCATTGGTGAACAGCCGGTAGGTGTTTCCTTTTTTGGCTTCGGCTATCAAGCCGCTGGCTACCTCATAGGCTTTGGCATTGTCGTTCTTATACAGATAAGCGCGTGCCAGTACCAACCGGGTGGCAAACCAATTGAGCTTACCGTCGTTCTTCGATTTAGAAATCAGGCCCGAAGCCTCTTCCAGGTCTTTAATGATCTGGTTGTACACCTCGGCAACGGTGTTGCGCGGTGGCTTGACGTTATTATCCAGACGGGTAGTTACAATGGGCACTCCCAAAGAAGCGCCATTGTTTTTTGTATAAGGCATACCGTGTACCTTTACCAGATCGAAATGTGCCATGGCACGGGCAGTTAATGCCTGTCCGCGTATGTTCTTAATCTGGGTAGTCAGTTCATCGCCTGTAAACTTATCGGTAAACTGTAGAATGGTATTCACGTTACGGATAACCGTGTAAGGTGTGCTCCAGAAAGTGTAAACGGCATTGATGGCATTGACATTGAACAAGTAGTAACCGCCGTTCAGGGCATATTCTGCATCGGTGGGGGTGTTCAAACTCTTTTCCGATTCGTCTTGGGTGGGTGGAGTCATTTCGTCCAACCAGTTGTTTCCGCATGCCGACAAGGTAAACAGGAAACCTATTGTGGCTACATATTTGCATGACGCCGTTGTTGCAAGGCTCTGATAAAAATATCCTCCATGAGCAAAAAATGAGATTTTATTCGCCATTCGCCATCTTTTGGGGTTTATTGTATTGGCTATTAAATGATTAACCGATGGCGAATGGCGAATAAAATCTCATTTTTTGCTCATGGAGGATGTTTTCACCCCAGGAGTAGGCTTTTTTACAAATTTCTATAATGTAGCCATTTTAGGTGATGTGTAAAAATTGTTTTCCATGTGGAATATTTGGTATTTTAAGTTTTTTATAGTCTTTGTAATGCTTTTTAAGCAGCCTTTAGAGAGTATTTTCTCTCAAAAATAGGGGTCATTTTTGTTCATTCTTTATTTTATATGCGCGTTGTGTTGGGTTTAAATATATATTTGCAGCATGAATAATTTGAAACAGACAAAGGAGCTACACCCTATTTTTGTTTTGCTTATTTAACAACTTAGGTATTTAATACCTTGTATTTAATAACTATAAAAACATTATTTATGGAGCTAAAAAGACTTGCCCAAAAGGCGGCAGCAACTCTCTTCCTGAGTTTGCTTTGCCTTACTGCTTTTGCACAAGGTCGTTCGGTTACAGGTAC
>JAVBVL010000069.1:0-6148 GCA_031554285.1 Bacteroides sp. | reverse complement strand
TATGAAGATTGGAAGACCTTCAAACCGGGCTCATGCGGTACTGCTGCTCCGCGTATGGAAGTGAAAATTTTATCTCCTGACCCGGCAAATGTAGTAGGCGAGATCGTCTGTAAAGGCCCCAACATGATGTTGGGCTATTACAAGAACGAAGAAGCTACCGCACAGGTTATCGATAAAGACGGTTGGTTGCATACAGGCGACTTGGCGGTGATGGACAGCGAAGGCAACGTAACCATCAAGGGACGCAGCAAGAATATGCTGTTGAGCTCAAGCGGACAAAATATCTATCCGGAAGAAATTGAAGATAAACTGAACAACATGCCTTATGTATCCGAGAGCATCGTGGTACAACAAAACGAAAAGTTAGTTGGCTTGGTTTATCCCGACTTTGACGAGGCCTTTGCACACGGTTTGAAGAACGAAGACATGGAACGTGTCATGGAAGAGAACCGGGTGGCGCTGAATGCTATGCTTCCGGCTTACAGTCAGCTGTTCAAAATGAAAATATACCCCGAGGAGTTTGAAAAAACCCCGAAGAAGAGTATCAAACGCTTCTTGTACCAGGAAGCTAAAGGTTAATAATGATGATAAAAAGAACCCTTGCAACGGCAGCAGTATTACTGGCTGCCGTTGTTGGCTTAACAGCCCAGAATAAAAGTGCAGGCATTAACCTGTCGCTTTGGAAGAATATAAGTACACAACCTGCCGATAGTACGCAAACCACCTATTTCAACGTAGGCTTTGCTTCGGTAATGAACCGCTTGAACGGTGTAGGCGTGAATTTGTTGGCAGGAACAACACTACGTGACATGAATGGAGTACAGGTAGCCGGTATTGCCAATGCCGTAGGAGGCAGCATGCGTGGTATCCAGGTAGCGGGTATTACTAATGTAAATGGCGATAACATGAGCGGAGTGGCCCTGTCGGGTTTGGTAAATATTGCAGGCAACCGGGCTAACGGGATACTTGTAACCGGATTGACCAACATCGTAGGCAACCAGTCGTGCGGATTGATGATAAGCGGAATTACCAACATTGCCGGCGAAGGCGCTTCAGGGGTACATATTGCCGGGTTGGCTAACATTGCAGGGCGCTCACTCAACGGCGTAATGCTGGGCGGATTGCTTAACGTAACCGGCGAATCGGTAAAAGGCGTGCAGGTATCGGCATTGGGAAATGTAACGGGCAACCACCTCTCGGGAATGCAGGTAGGCCTGCTAAACTTTGCCAATAAGGCAGACGGGGTACAGATTGGTTTGGTTAACTTCTACAACGAGGGCATGAAAGGCTTTCAGTTGGGACTCGTGAACGCCAACCCCGATACCCAAATACAACTGATGTTGTATGGGGGTAACAGTACCAAGCTTAATGCCGGCGTGCGTTTCAAGAATCAACTGTTCTACACCATTGTAGGTGTAGGTGGGTACTTTCTCGACTTTGACGATAAGTTCTCCGGCGCCCTCTCCTACCGTGCAGGTTTGGAACTCCCGCTAATCGACAAGCTTTTTGTAAGCGGCGACCTGGGATACCAACACATTGAAACCTTCAAAAACAAAGATTACGGATACCCCAAACGCCTGTACGCCCTGCAAGCCCGCGTAAATCTGGAATACCGATTCACCGAACGCCTCGGGCTGTTTGCCACCGGCGGTTACAGCAAGAGTTGGGATTACTCGGGCAACGGCTTCAAGAAAGGTATGATTTGGGAAGTGGGAACAGCTATCTCCCTGTCGAAAGTAAAAAGCAAATAAACAATTATGTTAGATTCTTTTTGCATTTGAAATACACAATTTCTTATCTTTGCAGTCAATAAATCAACACTTCCCATAATGACCATACGACTTGCAACCGCCGAAGACATTGACCGCATCATGCCTGTTTTTGATGCTGCCAAACAATTTATGCGTTCGGTAGGTAACCATCAACAATGGGCAGGCGCATATCCAACCCCGGAACTTATTCTGAAGAACATAGAGAAGAAGGCTTTCTACCTCTGCCTGTCTGATGAAGGCGAACCGTTGGCGGTATTCTATTTCTGTGTGGAAGCAGACCCTACCTACGCCCGGATTGACAACGGTGCCTGGCTAAGCGATGGCCCTTATGGTGTGGTGCACCGCATGGCATCCAATGGCAAACAGAAAGGTATTGCCGACTTCTGCTTCGGGTGGTGCTACGAGCAATGCCACAATGTACGGGTAGATACGCATCGCGACAATACAGTGATGCAAAATGCACTGCTAAGAAACGGTTTTGTGGAATGCGGTATTATTTACATTGCCGATGGCTCGGAAAGAATTGCTTACCAGAAATGTTAACACACACTATAATTTATATGAACAAGAAACACTACTGTAACGCCCTGATTATTTCATTGACCCTCTTATTAGGTTGTCCGCATACCCTTTTCGGCCAGCAAGTAACGCTCGACTCCCTGTCGCTGCTAAAAAAGAGCGTGCCCATGCCCAAAGAATCGTTTGTACAAAAGAATCCGCTCAGCCTGGCTGTTGTACCGGCCGCCTTCTTCACGGCATCGGCACTTACCTGGGGCGAACGTAAAAACATCCGCGCCATCCGTAACCGATATATCCCCGACTTTACCAACCATTATGACGATTACCTGCAATGGGCGCCCACGGCAACCGTGTACGGTTTGAAGTTGGCAGGAGTAAAAGGCCGTAACAACATTGGGCGCGCTACACTGTCATACGCTGCCAGTTTGGGTATCATGGCTATCCTGGTAAACGGTATTAAATACACCGCCCGGGTAGAACGCCCGGACGGATCAACCAAAAATTCCTTCCCCTCGGGACATACGGCTACGGCATTTACCAACGCTACCTTTATGCACAAGGAGTACGGACTGGTGAATCCGCTGTACAGCATCGGGGCATATGGTATGTCGACCTTTACAGGGGTTGGGCGCGAGCTCAACAACCGCCACTGGGTGTCCGATGTACTGGCAGGTGCCGGTATCGGTATCCTCTCTACCCAACTGGCATACTTCTTCATCGACAAGATTTATAAGAATAACGGCGATAACATGAGTATACTTTCGCGGTATGAAGGTAGCGGAAAGCCCTCTTTCTTATCACTCAAGATGGGATATACCGAAACCACACAAGATATCCTGGGATGGGAAGACGACAAGGCCTCTTCACGCGTAAACAGCGGTTTTGAAACCGGTGTGGAAGGTGCTTACTACTTTAACAACCATTGGGGTGTGGGTGGCGACTTCTCATTTGCCAGCTTTACCATAGAACCCTCGTCTTTCCTTGAAGACTTAGACGAAAAGTACAGTCTGATAGCCCAGTCCATCGGAAGCCTGAACTTCTCGGTTGGTCCGTATTACGCCACCACCCTGGGCAACCATTGGCTGTTCCAGGCAAAAGTGAATGCCGGTGTGGCTTTGGGTTCAAAAGGTAGTATCTCCTGGCAATACCTGGATAAGAAAACCGGCGAATTGGAAGAAGAGGAACTGTTTACCTACAAGCCCAAGAATACCATGCGTGTAGGAACAGGCGTTTCAATGACCTACAAAATTAACCCCGGCATTGGTCTTACAGCCTATGTTGACTATGCACACAGCAATCCCGAGATAGTGTACTCCATGAGTTGGGACGAAGATGAGTTTGGGCAGCTACCCCTCACCAAGAGTGTGGCAAAAACATCCCTGAAGCCTGTTACCCGCAAAACAGAAACGTACGAAACTACCGAAAGGGCAAAGATTGACTACTTTACATTTGGGTTGCGGTTGACAGCTTTCTTCTAAAACGTGCCTTAAAAAGCGAAAAAACCTGTACCTTTGTGGTCTGAAAACGAAAAAGACCACAAAGGATGTCCAGGATACAACGAATTATTGCATACAGAAGAATATTTTTAAATACCGAGTACCACCTTTCTACCCGCGAGAACGCCGCCTTTTCGGCCATCACCGTAGCCCTTTGTATACTCTTCAGCCACTCCTGGTTGGCAGGCGCCCAGGCAGCAGCCTTTATTACCGGAGCCCAAAGTGTAACGGGTATCAACCGCCAGGGGTCGTTTCGCATCCGCCTGGGTATTGCCGGTAAAACAGCCATTCTACTATCATTAGCAGCCTGTTTAGGCGCTTTAGCTGCCCATCCATTTATAGGATTCGGTATTGTTACAGGTATAATCTTAGCTTTTAGTTTCGGGTGGTGCCGGCAGTTGTTCCCGCTTAACTGGCCCGATGTTATTATTCCTTCGGCAGTGTTGTTCTTCATGAGTTATGCCTGTAACAGCATTCTGCCCACTGCCATCGGAGCTGCGCTGGGATTTGCCTGCGAACTGCTCCTTGGGCTCATTATGTTCATCAAAAAGCGTTACTTCCCCAAGAAAGATTTTGTAGCCGAGAAAGAGGTGTTCCCCACTCCTCCCGCCAGCCCCGATAAGTATATAGCCGGACTCAAAAGCTACCTTTTCCTGTACAGCATCGAGCTGAGCCTGTTGCTCACTATTGGTTTCATTTTTATGCACTACGCTCCTTACCCACATGCCTACTGGATGCCGCTTACCTGTGTCATGGTATTGAAAGTAGGCCGCCGCGGAACTCTTCGCCGGGTAATTGAACGAACTGCCGGAACCTTGGTAGGTTGCCTGTTGGGCAGTTTTCTGCTTTACCTGCAACTCAACATATGGCTTAACTCGGCGGCTATGGTTATTTCTATCTTTATCTGGTTATGCTTTCTGCGCAAGCGGTATGAGGTGGGTACTATCTTCATTAACACCTTTGTACTGCTGTCATTGGGAAGTGCCATGCCGTTTTCTCCGGTTATTGCCGCCGAGCGGATGGTGTTCACCGTAATTGCAGGTATATTGGTATTGGGTTCCTCTTTCCTCTTCCTACAACGGGAACGTCTCTTCAAATAGAAATGGTTAAATAAAAATAATTAGTAAGCTTCCTAAAAGTTTGCTGAAGCATATTTTCATATATTTGGAAATAATTACACGTATGCACCACTATTTCCAATAATCAGGGACTTGTAAACGTATGAATGCAATAAAAAACAAGGACGAACTCAACACTGTTGTCTATAAAGTTATTGAATACATTAACAGTGAGAAAACAATCAAACAGAAAATAACCGATTCACTTGCGCATATCTGTACATCTTTTGCTTTTGAACGGGCTTTTGTATACCAAACGGACGGATTCCGCTTTTTTCACCTGAGAGAAACCATTGGAAATGAGGACAATCTGCTGCGCAAAAAGTTTGAAATGGCCGATATGTCGCCCCAACATCAGAAACGGTTTATGTCTGCCCCTGTTCCTTGCACCTACCTGGATACCGCCGCTACTCCCATCCATGCAGAAATATTGGACTTTTACCGCGTACATTCCTTGTATGGTTGCCGCATGAAAGACAACGAAGGAAAAGTCATCGGCTTCATCGGGGTAGCTAACAGCTGTACCGATTCGCTTAATGAAGAACAGGAATATACCCTCCACCTGATACTAAACTTATTGGGCAAGGTAGTAGCCGCCCGCGAATATAAATACCGGGTAACGCGTACTCAAAAAACCCTGGAAAACATTATGAACCACATGGGAGTGGATATATACGTCAATGCCTACGATACGCACGAAGCATTGTACGCCAACAAATCAATGGCTGCACCCTATGGAGGAGTAAAAAGTTTCGTAGGAAGAAAATGCTGGGAAGTTCTTTACAAAGATAAGACCGGCCCATGCGAATACTGCCCCAAGAGCAAAATACTTGACGAGAACGGAAAGCCGACAAAGCTTTATTCGTGGGATTATCAACGTCCGTTTGACAATTCATGGTTCCGCGTATTCAGTTCAGCCTTTAACTGGACCGACGGTCAGCTGGCGCACATAGTAACCAGTGTAGACATTACCCACCAAAAACAGGTAGAAGCCGAATTAATCATAGCCAAAGAAAAAGCGGAAAAACTGGATCAGTTAAAGTCGGCATTCTTAGCCAACATGAGCCACGAAATACGTACGCCACTGAATGCTATCGTAGGCTTTTCGGACTTGTTATCCATGTCCAACGACGCGGAAGAGCGAGAGGAAGCCATCCGCATTATCAAAGAAAACAACACCCTGCTTCTGCAATTAATTACTGATATCCTGGACTTGTCAAAGATAGAGTCGGGCTCTTTGGAC
>JAVBVL010000033.1:0-7914 GCA_031554285.1 Bacteroides sp. | reverse complement strand
ATCGAGTAAAATCGGTTACCGCTCTTTCTTTTTAAGCAACACTCTGTGACATACGAAATTATTGCTTAATCCACACGCTTTAGTTGATTATATAGTTAGACGACATGTAAAGATTATGCTGCCAAATATCCTCCATGAGCTGAAAAACAAAAATCATTCGCCATTCGCCATCTTTTGTGATTTATGAGCCTGTTAGTCAGTAGAATAACCGATGGCGAATCACTTTTTGATTCGCCATTCATTCGCCATTCCCGGGGTGATTCGCCATTTTCTACCTGCAATCTGTTAGTTCCATGAGCAGAAACTAAAAGTTCCATGCCGGGAAACCTTTTGTTTCATGTCCGGAAACTAACAGTTTCATGGGCAGAAACTATCCAGTTTCCTTGCTGATACCGGTAGTTTCGCTCTTGAAACCCGCAGTTTTGCTCCTGAAACTCCCGTTTTACCTGATGAAACCGGCGGTTTAACTGATAAACTGTTGGTTTCATCATACGTAACTAATATACCATAGCCTGCTACTAATGGCGAATAAACGTTAAATGGCGAATGAATGGCGAATCAAAAAGTGATTCGCCATCGGTTATTCTACTGACTAACAGGCTCATAAATCACAAAAGATGGCGAATGGCGAATGATTTTTGTTTTTCAGCTCATGGAGGATATTTACCGTGCAACAGCCTGCACAGCTTTTTTCTTGACATACACACGAACTTTTTCCGTTAAAAACAGTTCTTCAAAAAAGTGATTAACTTATTAAACTGTATAAATATGAGAAGATGTTTGTTTCTTGTCGCGCTCGTCCTCCTGGTTACCACCACAGCACAAGCGCAATTTCGTTGGGGCGTAAAGGCGGGTGTAAGCACCACCGGGGTAGCGGGCGATTTGGAGAAGTATCTTGCCGATGGTGCCGTGGGATTCTTCGCGGGAGCTACGGCAGAGTATTCGTTTGCTATGCAATATGGACGGCTGGGACTGGATACCGGACTGATGTACACCCAGAAAGGAATTCATTTTGAGGGAGAAGATAACCGACATTTTGGATACCTGGAAGTTCCTATTAATGCCAAATATTTGTATCCTATTAACAACAAAATAAGTGTTTACATCACCGCAGGACCGTACTTCAGTTTTAAGGTAAATGGCGACGACAGCTTCACAGTAGGCGGTCAGGAAACGGTTTCGGGACAGTGGAATGTAAATAACTTCGGTTGGGGACTGGGATTTGGCGGTGGCATCGAGCTGTTTAAACGGTTGCAACTGGGTACTGTGTACAACCTCGGACTCACTAATTTGTACGAGCAGGTACAGGAACCGTTTGCAGCCAAGGAACGGGTGTGGGCATTCTCGGCAGCTTTCTACTTTTAGTTTTTCACCACAGAGTCACACAGAGTTCAGAGTTTTTTTAATTAAGACTCTGCGGAACTCTGTGTGACTCTGTGGTGAATTATACTTTTACCGCTGTAAGGTAATACCCATTAGGCCAATTACCACATCATTGGCAACGGTTTCAAGGGTAAGATGGCTCAGGGTTTTCTGTGCATTGAGAGGCATATCGAGCACGACTCCGGCTCCTCCTTCAATTTCGCGACCGTATACGCCTTCGATATTCAAATCTTTTTCAAGGTTGTTACTAACCAAGCCACTCTTGAGGTGCAGACGGTATGGGCGGGGAGCATCCAGGCGGAAGGCTTTGCCATCTACATAGAAGTCTTGCTCAATGGGGCACCAGTTATCGGGGTTTACCAAGTGTAGTACCTCGCAGGTGCCATCGGTATAATATACACGCACCAATCCGTTATCGATATGGCATTGCATGTGGTTGGTACTTCCTGCCATAAACAGGTAGGCGTGTGAGGCTTTACCCGCTAAAGGTACAGTAAGACTATCGGGATAGTTATCCCACAACGAGGTAAAGGCTATGTTGCTGCCTTGCGCCGGGGTGCGGAGGGTGATACCCAAGGAAGTCTCGAGTTGTCCGTTACGTACCTGTGCACGCAATCCCGAATCGTCAATCTCGGCGGTGAGGTTGGGATGGCACCACTCTCCTATTCCTTGTTTGGGAAGTTGCAGGGTGGTATAGGGCGAACGGGGCGAGAGGTACTCATTGCGGAAGATGTCGGTTACCGAAGCATTGAACTGCGCATCCATAGGTACGGCTTCGCAGGTAGCGGGTGCTACGTGGGCAAAGGCTATGGGTGTGGCAACCGCTACGGCTTTGATTTCTACATTTATCGGTTGCCACCATTGCATCTCGCCTTGTTCAAGCAGGGCAAAGAAGGTATGATGTCCCGGTTTACCGGCAACGGTGGCTTGAACGGTTTGCTTCATTGTTTGAGGCGACAGCAAGATTCCTTGCGGGTCGTACAGTTTGAGTACTTGAGCAGATACGGGTATATTCAGGGCAGAGCCGGGCAGGTAGGGTTGGTTAACTGCCGGAGCAACAGCAAGCGGCTTGCCTGCCCATACAATTTCAACCACAGCATCTTCCGTGGCTGGCGCTTCAATAGCAATCAACGGATAGCCCGAGGCGTTATCCAACGGTTGCCAGTTGACTTTGCTTCCGTTTACCGTTACCGACGCCACCTTATCAGCATGGGCTCTTATTTGCAACGAGAGGGTTAACGGTTTGGCAAATCGCTGCTTCACGGTGTAGGTATCTTTGCTGCCTTGACGTACAAAGTTATACGCCACATCGGGGATAGAAAGTGCAATTTTGTCCCATTCCATCGGGAAACCGGGGCGAATTACCAGTCGTCCTGCCAACGCATCGGGCAGGATGCCGTACAGTCCTTGTATCAATACGCGCGAGGCTACGCCAATGGGGTCGCCAAAGTCGCGGTAGCATTCGCCACGAGCGGCATCGTAGAAACTTACCTGACCAAAGTTGCCGGGACTATCGCCCAAGTACATTCCATCCAAGATAGAGCTTTTTAGTAATTTGTATCCTTCTTCGGCACGGCCTGCCTGGAAGTAGGCAAGGGCGGTATGCATTACCTCAGCAAAGGCTACATTGTTGATGCTCCACGAGTAAGGCAGCCAGTTGGTGGTGGCAATGGTGGCATAACCCTCCTCTTTCAGCCCCTTTCCCTGCACGGGTATATGCGGAATCTGTGTATCTACATAGCGGGTAGCCTGATATGCCTGAAAAGGGTTGGCTACCTCACCGTCCATGGCGTGGTAAATGGTCCATACGCCGGCACTCTCGTGCAGACGTTTGTGCCCCATGAAATCCTGATACTCTGCCCAGTGTCCTTCGTTGTTCATCCACAGACGGGCATTCAGGGCTTTCAGAATCTTATCGGCTTCGGCCTGGTAGGGCGTAGGATCTTCGCCTATAAGCCTGGCAATGCGGGCTGCCATGAGGTTACCCCGGTGGTTGTAAGCCGACGAGTGGGTAACAGCACCGCTGTTGTAGTATAACGCATCACTTGCCCAAATACAGGCGTAAGCATCATACAGTCCATCGTTATCAGGGTCGTAATTCAACTTTTCCCAAGCCAGGTGACGGGTAATAACGGGCCACATTCTACGGGCATACTCCAAGTCGCCCGTCCAGTTGAAGTGCCACATGAGCTCGTCCATGTAACAGAGGTTCATGTCATAGTGATGCATCTGGTCGTTACGCTCGGGATTACGGCAGATGTATCCATTGCTGTATTGAGGGGTTCCCCATTTCTTTTCGGAACGTGCCAGGTTAAGCACCGAATCCTGTGCAGGGTGAGGAATGGTATTGGGTACGTTGGTAACCTGAGAGGCAGCATAGGCGTTGAAGTGCGTGCGGGCACGGTCGTGCCAGCCTAATACATCGCCTGTATAGGCAGCACGCCAACCGCTGAGGGGCATGCGCCAGCCAACGGCTCCGTGTAACCATACTTTACCGTCCCAAATGCCGTCGGCAGCTACGGAGAGTGCGCCGCCTAAGGTATTAAAGAAGGGGTCGGGAGTCTCAAAGTGGATGCGGCCCGCCAGTGCGGCACGGCGTTGCTCGGTAGTGTTGAAGAGTTGTTCACCCTCAGCAACATCTTCTAACAACTGGTTACGTAGCAGCAGGTAAGATACTGCCTGCTTGCCTCCTACCTTGAACGTGCAGGTACGGGTGTACTGCGGATTCTCCGGAGCTTCAAAGCTATCGGCAGGGTCGGCGCCCATATCGCCGTTACGGTTCAGGCGCTCGGCTCTGATTTTTACTTGCGAAGCCAGAAGTTCAGTACCCTTCGGCATATGAAGGGCTTCTATCTTCCAGATAGCTCCGTCTTCATCGTACAGTGCCAAGGCGGTAATACGGAGTTCGCCTTTTCCCCACGCAGGATTGGTAAGACGATAACTGCGGCGACCGGCGGTGTAACGCGCTTCGCAGGTACCGTCAATTCGGTCGAGCAGGGTGAGCTTGTTATTCAAAGACAAGCGGAAATCAATATGCTGGTTATTGGTCTTGTTGTAAGCGGCAAACACGGGGTAGTCGCTTGTTTCGAGGCGGAACTCGGTATGTCCCCCATACAACGCGCGGGTATAGCGGTTCTTCCCGTTTATGCTTACAAAGTCTTCGCCTTCGGGAAGGTATTGCAGGGTGCGGGACGCTCCCCGTTTGTCTTCATTGTACGAGGTAGACTCGATGAAATCGCCTATTTTCTGCTTTTGCGGGGTTTGTGCAAACATCGGCAGGCAAACCGTGCAGAGGATGGATAGTATTGTTTTCTTTTTCATTTTTTTATTATTTACGGCATGGGTTGCAGATTCTCCCAACGTACGTTCCAGGTGCCGTCTTTCGGGAAACCGGGATTCTTCACGGTACAACCGTCCCAACCGGCACACATCATGGCTACGGCAGTAAGCAAACCGCCATTACCGGGCAGGTAAATGCGCAAGCGGCTGTCCTGATAGTTATGTCCGTTTACCAGATACGTATTGGTGCGTTTCTCCATCAACAGGGCGTCGACAGCTTTTTCGGGCTCACCCATACGGGCGGCGTTCATTGCCGTCATGGGGTAGTCCCATCCCCAGGTTTTACCCCAATTCCAGTTATCCCATATCCAGTGCAGGGTATTTTTCATGTAATCTCCGCGAATAAGCTTATTCATGGGCAGGATACCTACCGAGCCTAACACCGCCATGTGGTCACTGGTAAAGCGGATGTCTTTGTAAGTATCGGTAGCTGTTTCGGCAGCCAGGTAAAGACCGTCTTCGTTGTATGCCAGGGGCGAGAGTTTATCAATCATCTCGTCCCACTCCAGGTTGCGCTTGCCGCCGGCACGTTCGCGCCACTTCTGCGCGGTTTCCATGGCAAAGTGCCAGTACGAGAGTTCGAAGGGAGGGTTCACCGTTTCCGATGCACGGAGGGTTTCCTGCGCGGGGATGGCTCCTTTCAGCACAAAGCGGCCTTCCAGTTGGTCGTACGTAGCAAAAGAGTACATAAACGCGGCGGTTTCTTGTATCAGGCGGTTATACTTGGCAATTACCTCGGGGGTAGGATTGGCGCGGTACACCAACTCGGCCAGGTAAATGATATGCGGTTGTTGCCAAATGAGGAAACTGCCTACTTTAGACGGGGCTTCCATACCGGTGGGGTCGGTCATCTTCATCCAACGAATGCCGGCAAACCCCTGACGCTCGGCTATTTCACGGGCAATGGGTTCAACACTCTCATACCAGCCCAGGGTACGGTCGAGCAATGCACTGCGATTCCACAAGGCAAACTGGGCTTCGTGCCACCAAATCATCTCGAGATGGGGCTTGCCATACCAGGAGTTGTACGTGAGCCCTGTTTCCTGCGGAGGAACGGTTCCGGCGCTTTGAATAGCCAAAAGGTATTGACTCAGTACTACGCGGCG
The DNA here is from genome assembly GCA_031554285.1 of Bacteroides sp. GTDB lineage: Bacteria > Bacteroidota > Bacteroidia > Bacteroidales > Bacteroidaceae > Bacteroides. The sequence continues at coordinate 2,086 of JAVBVL010000033.1, read as the reverse complement.
TTCCAGTTCCGGAGCGCGAGCATCGGTACACTGTGAGAAGTCTACTGCTCCGCCATTCTTCCAGAAGGAGGTCCAATAGCCGGCAGCAGCCTGCAAGGTTTGTTCGGTGGTGGCGTTATAAGCTTCAGCGCCTGCGTTGATAAACCCAGAAGCACCTTTAGCCACTAACTGTGAAGTCTCGGCAGGGGTGAAGGCGCAGGTAAAGGCGAATGAGTCATCGGTAGGAGTAAGCACGAAGTAATTCTTCGACTTCTCGGCCAATGTAGCAGCGCCTTCCCAACGGATGGTAACGTAATAAGTGGTAGCATCGAGCGTACGCTTCAATACGGCGCTGTTAGCATTTTCGCCTACAAGGGTGGTGCTGTGCTTATCGTTCTGTGTCCAGTCGCAAGCATCGTCGCTGTGCTCACCGGTAGGATACGGGAAGCGGAAGTTAATACCGGCATGTGCTTTGGAGGTAATGCGGGCGGCAATCATATCGGCAGTGGGGTGACAGACGGTTTGCACGGCAAACGACTCACCATTCACCAAGAAATTACTGTTGATAACACCCTGCCACAAGTCTAATGTCTGATTAATATCGGTTATCTGGGCAGCGGTTACGCCTTCGCCCAGCTCGAAACCGACAATGCCCAGATGCAGGCGGTGCGGATTTACGCGAAACCAGTTGGCGGCATCCTGTGCACGCCCCGGTTCGTTAAACTGGGTAGCATAAGGTTCCATGTGTCCATGACCGAAGTCGTACTCTTTCAGCGTTTCTTCGTGTTTGAAATTCTCGGGGTTACCGAAGCTGTGCCATCCCCACTGGCTTTGGGTGCCCAGGGGTACACCTTTCGTGTACATACCGGGGAATGTTTGTAGTCCGGTAGCATCGACGGTGTAAGCAAACTCACCGTTACCCACCGACAGGGAGGCCAACGAATCAAAAGAGGTTACGTGCGGATGGTTACGGCTAACCAATGCTTCGCGGTCGATAGGTGCTTGCGTACCGGCACCGCAGGCCGCCAATACAAACGCAGCCACAGAATAGATTACTTTCTTCATGGTATAAATTGAGAAATGATTTAACTTGCAGTGTTCGAGCACAAAAGTAGGTATTCAGATACACTTTACTCTGTAATATCTGACAAAAAGCCTGTATTATTTGTCGGTTTCCTCCCCGGCATCTACATTTCGGCCAAAGGAGCGGTATTCGAGGGGAGTGAATCCGGTGTGTTTCTTAAAGAGGGAGAAGAAGTGCTCGGTAGATTTATAGTCGAGCAGGAAAGAGATTTCTTTCACTGATTGGGAAGTACCTACCAACAGTTGCTTGGCTTTGCGCAGCTTCAACTCCTGGAAGTATTTGGCGGGAGCATAGCCAGTGTAGTCTTTGAATACTTTACGAAACCAGGAATAACTGATATTGAGTTTCAGGGCAAGTTCTTCGGGATCTACATCTTTGAATACATTTTGGTTCATAATAATCTTGGCCTGCTCAATCTTCTGGTCTACATCGCTCATCTCAAAGATTTTATTCTTGGAGATGGAGAGCACCATGCCAATCATGTGCAGTACGATACCTGCCAGGTATTGTTGGGACGAAATCTTATCGGTTTCGGCAATCTCCAGCGCGCGGGAAAAAAGGGAAACTAACTCTTCGTTTAACCCCACTTCAAGCACCTGGTTTTCCTTGGAGAGGAAAGAGTCTTTAATAATGTTATCGATAATGGGACCCTCAAAACCAATGTAGTATTCGTTCCACCCGGTTTGTGAAAGCGGGCGATAGGAGTGCCATTGCCCAGGGAACAGCAACATGAGCCGGCCTTTGCACACCTGCTTCTCGGGAGTAGTTTCCGAAGCAAATAAGCCACGCCCTTTGGTAATGTAAACCAACTGGTACTCGTGCAGTACACGCCCTTTCTGGGTATTGAAGAAGTAACCGGAGGGATGGTCTTTGAGCGGATAAGGAGAGTTGGGCTGGATGCATTGGAAGCCTACGGTATTAACCCACAGGCCAAACCGTCTGTCCATGTTATTCACAATGAGATACTTGAACTCAACACCCGAGTCATCAAAAATATTCATCCGCAACTTGTTTTCATGATAT
>JAVBVL010000057.1:0-17612 GCA_031554285.1 Bacteroides sp. | reverse complement strand
TTGCCTGCCGCACTTGAATGGTCGCCGCTGATGGAAGCTTCGCCGGCATTGACACTGGCAGGAAGTATCTCGGGAATCGTGGTAGTAGGTGTTCCGTTGCTGGGATTGGTTTACGCCATCTTGCGCCAGGTGTTTAACTGGTCACCGATGAATGCCGGACTGAAATGGGGCTTGTTTATCCTGTGGATAATTGCCATCGTTGTATGTTTCTTTTCCATGGCAACGTTGGGATGGCCGCATCCGTTCTTGATCCTGGGGGCTTAAAAATAGTAGTAACTTCATAAAGAAAAAGGGCACGGAGGTAGTTGAAAACCTCTGTGCCCTTTGTGTTTTATTTCAACCACTTATCCAGCCATTCAAAGTAAGTGCGTTGCCACAAGATACCGTTTTGCGGTTTCAATACCCAGTGATTTTCATCCGGATAGATGAGCAACTCGGCAGGAACGCCACGCATCACGGCTGCATCGAACGCTGCCATGGCTTGGTTGGCAAGGATGCGGTAATCCTTCTCGCCATGGATGCAGAGGATGGGAGCGTCCCACTTATCGACAAACTTATGGGGTGAATTGGCAAAGGTGCGTTGAGCCGTTGCGTTCTGCTTGTCCCAGTAAGCGCCACCCATGTCCCAGTTGGCAAACCATTTCTCTTCGGTTTCCAGGTATTGCATTTCCATGTTGAAGATACCATCGTGTGAGATAAACGCTTTGAAACGTTTGTCGTGATGGCCGGCTAACCAGTACACGGAGAATCCGCCGAAGCTGGCGCCTACACATCCTAAACGGTCGGCGTCTACAAACGGCTCTTTTGCCATGGCATCGATAGCTGTAAAGTAATCGCGCATGCACTGTCCACCGTAATCACCGCTGATAGCTTCGTTCCACTCCAGCCCGAAGCCCGGAAGGCCACGGCGGTTGGGTGCTACGATGATGTAATCATTAGCTGCCATAATCTGGAAGTTCCAACGGTACGACCAGAATTGGCTTACGGGACTCTGCGGTCCGCCCTCGCAGAACAGCAGGGTGGGGTACTTCTTCGCCGGGTCAAACTGCGGGGGATAGATTACCCACGTAAGCATGTCCTTGCCATCGGTGGTCTTCATCCAGCGCGCTTCTACCTTGCCCAATTCCAGTTGGTCGTAGATGTGCTTGTTTTCCTGGGTGAGCTGGGTAGCTTTTCCATCCATGGCTACGGCGTAGATTTCATCGCCTGCGCTCATGGAGTGGCGCTTGGCAATGAGTTGGTCGCCCAAGAGGGCTACGCTACCGTAATCGTGTACACCTTCCGTAATGGGGCGTACGGTATCGTTGCTCAGGTCGAGCGCATAAATCTGCACTTCACCGTGCCATACACCTAAGAAGTAAATCTGCTGTGCGTCGGCGCTCCATACGTACGAGTCTACATTCGATTCGAAAGCTTTGCTCGCGAAACGCTTTTCGCCCGTTTCCAGGTTCATGATGAACAGGCGGTTTTGGTCGGCTTCGTAACCGTCGCGCTCCATGCTCAACCAGGAGATGTATTTGCCGTCGGGCGAGTATTGCGGGTTGGTATCGTAACCCATCATGCCTTCGGTGATGTTGGCGGTTTGCTTGGTGGCAAGGTCGTACACATAGATGTCCGAGTTGGTAGAGAGGGCGTATTGCAATCCCGTTTTCTTGCGAGAGGTGTACGCTACCTTGTCCGAAGTGGTGTTCCACGCCAGTTGCTCAATGCCGCCGAAAGGGCTTCATTGGGCTTTCGTACGGTTCGCCTTCCATGATGTCGGTGGCTGTGCCGATGGCGTTGCCGTCAAAATCGGCTACAAACGGGTGCGGAGCGGTGGTTACCCATTCGTCCCAATGCTTGTACATGAGGTCGGTTACAATGATGCCGCTTGCTTTGGGCAGGTCGGGGTATTTATCGGCGGTGCTTTGTACCGTTTTTACCTGGGCTATGAAGAGAATCTTCTTTTCGTCGGGCGAGAAAGCGAAGCCTTCAATATCGCCGTCGTAGGCAGAAAGTTGTTTGCGACCGCTTCCATCGGGATTCATCTCGTACAGCTGACTGCTTCCGTTGTCGTTGCTCAGGAAGGCAATCTTTTGTCCGCCTTTAATCCATACCGCACCGTTCTCTTGTTTGGCGGTGTGGGTAATTTGTACATTCGCGGTACCGTCTGCATTCATTACAAACAATTCGCGGTTACTCTTGTTCTCGGGTACGCTGTAGTAGGCTACGCTGTACACCACCTGCTTGGCATCGGGCGATACGGCTACATCGCCAATGCGTCCCATCGCCCAGAGAGCTTCGGGAGTCATTCGCTTGTTCTCTACCTGGATGTCCGATTTACCGATAATCGTTCCGGCTTCTCCCGTGTCTTTGGTTCCGCCACAGGAAGCTAAAATCATTGCTGCCGCCATGATGAATAAATGGGTTTGTTTCATATAGTTGTGAATAAATTATTGTTTTCTATGCATCGCTTGCGAAGATAGTGAAAAAAGCATTATATCCGCTTTTTCTGCCAGTTTCCTTTCTTTATATAAAGGTAGCTCAGTGTAAGGATGCTGATGCTGTACATGTGTTCCGATGTCCAACACAGCGCTACATCAACCCGCAGGTAGAGGATGATGTACGAGATATACCCCACATAGATAAACAGCACAACGAGCTCAAGCACCAATGCCATCTGCGTATTGCCTGTACCGGATACTGCCTGAAAGTACACATTGGCAGGAATCATAAACAGATAAGCGGTACACAGCACCCACAAAGCGGGCACGGTAGCCACTTGCAGATCGGCAAAATCGGTATAGATGCTGATAATCAGGTTGGGGAACAGGGCAAAGAATAACAGCAACGGTACCACCACCAGATACGCCAGGCGGATGTGTTGGTTAATTGTGCTTTGAACATGTTGCGTATGTCCTGCTCCAATAAGGTTGCTGATAAGCGACCCGCAGGTAGAAGCAAAGGCTATAACAATCATAAACGGAATACCCGATATGTTACGGATGATGTTGGTAATAGCCAGCGAACGTTCGCCCAGATGCTCTACATACAGAAAAAACAGGAACCAGGTAGAGAGCGATACGAAGTTTTGTATCATGGTCCATAACGATACATTCAGGATTTGTTTTAGCGTGCGGCCGTTCCATCCCGGCAGGCGGTTGAGGGCGTACTTCTTCACATCGACAAACTTGTAGGTGTAGGCAATGAAGAAGAGTACCGATACCAATTCCGCTAAGGACGAACCGATGGCAGCCCCGGCAATACCCAATTTGGGAAAGCCGAATTTACCAAACACCAATACATAATTAAACAGGATATTAGCAACCACCATCACCACCGAGTTTAACGTGAGTGTTTTGGTTTGTGTAGTGCCCACAAAGAAGGCGCGGAACATCACCATGATAGCGGCAAAGAAGAACCCGAACACCCTCCAGTTGGTATAGCTTACCGCAGCATCACAAATGTGCGAAGACGATACAATATTTTTTAGAACAAGTGGTGAAAAGGTGGTAGAGAGTACAAACATCACCGCAGCCATTCCCAATAGGAAGTACACTCCCTGGTAAAAGATAGCGCCGATATCTGTATACCGTTGTTCGCCGTTGCGGCGTGCCATGAGTATTTGTGCCCCGATGCTGAAGCCGAAGATGAGCATGAAGATGGCCAGGTAATATACACCGGCAATGGCGGCGGCACCCAGTTCAATTTCGCCCACACGTCCCATGAAGGCAGTGTCGGTCATTCCCATGAGTTGTTCCATCACCAAGCTGATGAGGATAGGATAGGCTATGGTCCAGATTTCTTTGTTGGTGTACTTTGTTTTCATCAAATAGAGTTTTGTGTTAAAATAGAGTTTTAGATGGAGGAAAAGAAAGCCGGACAATCGTGTTTGCCCGGCTTTGCTATATCTTTAGATAGAAATATATTTATTTCTTCTGGTTGGTACGCTGACGCTGCAACTCTTCCTGTTGCTTCTGCATAGCCTCCAAACGTGCAGCAAATCCGCTCTTCTTCATAGTCTTCGGGTCCTTCTTCTTGGCTTCCATGATAGCGAGCAACTTCACCTCATCGGTTGTTTTGCGCAGTACAATCATGGTAATTACACTAATCAAGGTAGATACAAAGTAGTAGTAATTCAAGCCCGAAGGATAATCGTTGAGCACGAAGAGGAACATCAACGGCATGAGGTACATCATCCATTTCATGGCAGCCATTTGCGGGTTCGAGCCGTTATCCTGTTGCTGCATGGTATAGCGGGTATTCAGGATGTTGGTGGCGGTCATCAGCAAGCAGAACAAGCTGAGGTGGCTACCCAGGAACGGAATCTTGAACGGGAAGTTAATGATGGCATCGTACGTTGAAAGGTCGTCAGCCCACAAGAAGCTTTGTTGACGCAATTCAATAGCACTGGGTACAAACATAAACAACGCCATCAGGATGGGGAACTGGAGCAGCATAGGCAAGCAACCACCCATCGGGCTCACGCCGTACTGGCTGTACAAGCCCATTGTTTCCTGTTGCTTCTTCATGGCATCTTCCTGCTTGGGATATTTCTTGCTTATCTCGTCGATTTGGGGTTTCAGTACACGCATCTTAGCCGACGACATGTAGGTTTTCCACGTGGCGGGATATACCACAATCTTTACCAGGATGGTAAGGATAAGCAGTACAATACCCATGCTTAAGCCCCAACCGCTCAACCAGTCGAACACGTTGATGGTGATAAACTTGTTAATCCAACGAATGATGGGCCATCCCAGGTACACCAGGTTATCCAAATCCCAATTATCAACGCGACCCTTATCCAGGGCAGCCAGTGTTTTGTAGTGGTTAGGACCGAAGTAGAAGTGCATCTCGGTAGCCTTTTCGCCCGTAGGGTCAAAGAAAGTATTCATCTCGGCAGCATAATCCTTGATATAGCCGCTTCCTTGTTTTTCCAATTTCGATTGCAGGTGGCTCTTCTCAAAATCCTGGTCGGCAATCATTACAGCCGAGAAGAATTGGTTTTTGAAAGCAATCCAGTTCAACTTTCCGTCTACTGATATTTCATCGTCTTTGGCGTTTGAAAGGTTGTCTACATCGTCGTGGCTGTACTTGTACATCAGCTCCGCCAGGCGGTTTTCGTAGGTAAAGCCTTTCTCTATCTGGCGGGCACGTTGCGACCATTCAATGTCTACATACTTTGTGGTAGCAGAAAGCTTATCGCCCATGTTAGTGGCTTGGATGGTAAAGTCTACCAGGTAGCTGTTGTGCTTCAATGTGTACGTAAAGTCGATGTAGCTGTTTTCATCTGCCATGAGGCGCATGGTTACGCAGCTATCGGTTGCATTAACGGGCGTGAAGTGGTAGTTCTTGGTTTGGATGGCTCCCTGCTTGTTGTAGAAGTTGAAGTTCATTGCGGCATCATCGGCATCGAATAATACCACCGGAGTCTTCTTGTCCTGTCCGTTGTATTCTTTCAGCGTGGCACTGTATATGCGTCCGCCTTTGTTGGCTACGGCAAGCTGTACTAGGTTGTTCTGAATGGTTGTGTAAGCGTCTGTTCCCTGCAAGGCGTTAAAGAATACAGCCGATGAATCGGTGCTTACCACTTCTTTTTCAAGGGCAAGCGCGGCGGTTTCTTTCGCTTTCAGTGCTTCTTCCTGCTGTTGTACCAGGGCAATGGAATCAGCATACTTCTTTTGGGCAATCATCTGTGCTTCGCTCGGACGAGTGAAGTAGGTGAACCCAATTAATAAAATACCTATTAAAATAAGACCGGTGACGGTGTTTTTGTCCATGATTACGTTATAATGTTATTATTGATTAATCGCAGCTTTCACGAATGAAACGAACAGCGGATGCGGTTGCAGGATGGTGCTGCCGTATTCGGGGTGGAATTGTGCACCGATGTACCACTTCAATTCGGGTATTTCAACGATTTCTACCAGGTCCGATTCGGGGTTGATACCTACACATTGCATGCCGGCTTTCTCAAATTGTTCGCGGTAGTCGTTGTTAAACTCGTAACGGTGACGGTGACGTTCCTGGATATGTTCCTTTCCGTAAGCGGCAAAGGCTTTGGAACCTTTCTTCAACACACATTCAAAAGCTCCCAAGCGCATGGTACCCCCCATGTTGGTGATGGCTTTTTGCTCTTCCATGAGGTCGATGATGTTGTGGGTAGTCTTCTCGTCAATTTCAATGGAGTTGGCATCGGCATAACCCAGTACGTTGCGGGCAAACTCGATGGCCATGCATTGCATACCCAGGCAGATACCGAAGGTAGGAATGTTGTTCTCACGGGTATATTTGGCAGCTACAAACTTGCCTTCGATACCTCTTGAACCAAATCCCGGACAGATAACTACGCCGTGTACACCTTTCAGCTGCTCGGCTACGTTCTCATCGGTCAGACGTTCAGATTGTATGTATTCTATCTTCAGCTTGCGGTCGTTGTAGGTGGCAGCTTGCGAAAGCGCTTCGAGGATGGATTTGTAGGCATCCTGCAATTCCACATATTTACCCACCAGGGCAATACGTACCTCTTCTTTAGCATTGGCGCGGCGGTTCAGGAAGTCTTTCCACGGTCCCAGGTCGGGGCGTTCGCCTACGGGGAGACCCATCTTTTGCAGGATGGTTTCGTCCAATCCCTGCGCCTGCATCAACAAAGGAACTTCGTAGATGGTCGATGCATCGATAGATTGTACCACGGCATTCTCGGCCACGTTGCAAAAGAGCGCCACCTTCTTGCGCAGGTTCAAGCTTAAATCGTGCTCCGTGCGCAACACCAATACATCCGGTTGCACACCGAGCGATTGCAACTCCTTTACCGAGTGTTGGGTGGGTTTTGTTTTCAATTCGCCGGCAGCTGCCAGGTACGGAACATAGGTAAGGTGTACGCTCAGGGCGTTGCTACCCAGTTCCCACTTTAACTGGCGGATGCTTTCCAGGTACGGAAGCGACTCAATGTCGCCCACCGTTCCACCAATCTCAGTAATCACAAAGTCAAATTTATGTTTGGTTCCCAACATCTTCACGTTACGCTTAATCTCGTCGGTGATGTGCGGAATTACCTGAATGGTTTTGCCCAAATAATCGCCCCGGCGTTCTTTGTCGATTACGCTTTTGTAGATGCGGCCGGTAGTAATGTTATTGGCTTTTGTGGTTTGAATACCCAGGAAACGTTCGTAATGTCCCAGGTCGAGGTCGGCTTCATGGCCGTCGACGGTTACATAACATTCACCGTGTTCGTAGGGGTTTAATGTGCCCGGGTCGATGTTGATATACGGGTCAAACTTTTGGATGGTTACGTTGTAACCTCTTGCTTGCAGCAATTTACCGATGGACGAAGAAATGATGCCTTTACCTAACGAAGAGGCCACACCACCGGTGACGAAAATGTATTTTGTTTCTCCCACAGCTATAACTGTTTTAATGATTTGTTACTAAGAAGTACCTTGCGGATTTTTGTAATAGCTTTAAAGAGCGCAAATATACAAAAAAATGAAGAAGTGCCGAGGTATTGGTCTGCATTTTATTTAAAATATTCCGCTAACCATGACACATGGCTTCGGGATTATCGGCTAATATCTGCATATTATCGGCTTATAACTGCATATTGTCGGTTCATATCTCAGTATCAGGGCCTGATACGGTATTATTAGCCGATGATACTTTTTCAATAAATGAGGTGTATTCCTATCAAGCTCCAACGTTTGCTATTTTGAAAGAAATAATGTAGTTTTGCACGCAAATAGTTTTTTTAGAAAATATGAAGAATTTTTGCGTTTTATTTGCGGTATTAGCGGTGGTTTTCTCTTTGCCGGCCGGTGCACAAAGCTCAAAATTGAAAAATCAAAAAGTAGATACATTGCCTGCTTTCTTTCAGGATTACTGGATTCTGAAGTTAAATTTGGACGGTCAGAAACCCAAAATAGACACGGTATCTATTTTGTACGAAAAGTACATCGGAGAACTGAACTTTCTGCACGACCCTGCTGTGCCTCAACGTTATATTCCCGATTATCCGGAATTTTATCGCCTGTTTACCCCGTTGGCGTATTACCAGGCGCCTATCGACCAATACTCGGCACTGAACTGGAAGCCCGCCACGTTGGGCGAACGTACCCCGGCACCTCCTGCTTTGTTAACGTACGATAAGCAACCGTTCACTACTTCTGAGCAAGCCAATAAGTTGGTAAACCGCAACCTGATGCAGATGTACGTAACCCATCCCGAGATGATTGTTACTACCGAAGAGCAGATTATGAGCCGCCGGGTATTCCGCAGAGATGCCAAGCCGCACATCTCTTCCAGAGCCAAAGTGGTAAATATCTTTAAGCCGGAAGAGGCGGTGGCCGATGTGGGTCAGGCCGAACTGATGATAGCCAAACCCAACTGGTGGACAACGGGTGGTAACGGTTCGTTGCAAATGACGCAGAATTACATTTCCAAAAACTGGTACAAAGGAGGAGAAAGCAACAATGCACTGATGATGAACCTGCAGCTGTTTGCTAACTATAATGACAAGGAGAAAGTACAGTTTGAAAACCTGCTGGAAGCCAAAATAGGCTTCAACTCTACGCCCTCAGATACATGCCACGATTACCTGTTTACTACCGATCAGTTTCGTTTGTATAGCAAGTTGGGTATACAGGCGGCAAGTAAATGGTACTATACCGTTTCGGCAGAATTCAAGACCCAGTTCTTCGATAGCTACAAGGCCAATAACCGAAATCTGGTTTCCGCCTTCCTGTCGCCTGCTGATTTGATTGTCAGTGTCGGTATGGACTACAAGCTCAAGAAGAAGAAGTATAATTTCTCCTTGTTCCTGGCTCCGTTTACTTATAACCTCCGGTACATAGCTAACAGCGAGGTAGACGAAACCAAGTTTGGTTTGGAAAAGGGACAGAAAGTGAAGAGCGACTTCGGTTCGCAGATACAACCCACCCTGGCATGGACCATCATTCCGTCTGTCACGTTGGAGTCACGCCTGAACTACCTCACCAATTATAAATGGGTGCGCGTAGAGTGGGAGAATACCTTTAACTTTGTACTGAACAAGTATCTTTCTACGAAATTATATGTAGATGCCCGCTTTGACGACAGTAGTACACCTACCAGCGGAAGCAGTTATTTCCAGTTAAAAGAACTGTTGAGTTTCGGTATCAATTACAAGTGGTAAAAACGCTGCATAGCGTAAAAACAGGAGGAGGGATGGCAGATTGTCATCCTTTTTTCGTTTATTTGGGGTGAAAGAGCAAAAAATACAAGATAAAAAACAGCGTATCCCTTTGCGGTTTACAAGAAATGCTTAATTTTGCGGCAATTTGTAATGTGCAGTTTGCAAAATGACTAATACCATCGAACATCAAGGCATTGTGGAAAACATCAATGGTTCGCATCTACGGGTGCGAATTATACAGACTTCTGCCTGTGCGGCATGTAGTGTGAAAGGACATTGCACCTCGGCCGACAGCAAAGAAAAGCTTATAGATATTGTAAACACGACAGGCGTTTATAACGTAGGCGACCAGGTTACCATTGTAGGCGCAACCTCCATGGGGATGCAAGCCGTACTCCTGGCGTTTATCATTCCTTTCATCTTATTAGTTGGCTCCCTTTTTATATTCATGGCATGGTTGGGTAACGATTTACATGCCGCCCTCCTGGCGTTGGCCGTTTTGGTTCCCTACTATTATATATTGTGGCGCAACAAAGACCGGTTGGCACGCACCTTCTCCTTTTCGCTCAAAGCATAGTAAAAGATTGACTAAGAAAATAAATTGAAACCATTATAATTTTAGATTTATGAATTTGATTCTGATTGCAGTAATTTCTCTGGGAGCCATCGCGCTGATTTCGGCTGCGGTACTGTATGCCGCTTCCAAGAAATTTGCCGTGTACGAGGATCCGCGTATTGCGCAGGTGAATGAGGTACTGCCTCAAGCCAACTGTGGAGGTTGCGGGTACCCGGGATGTACCGGATTTGCCGATGCATGTGTAAAGGCAGGTTCGTTGGAAGGCAAACTCTGTCCGGTAGGGGGGCAACCCGTGATGGCGCAGGTAGCTACCATCCTGGGACTGGATGCGGCCGAAGCCGAACCCATGGTAGCGGTAGTGAGATGTAGCGGAACCTGTGCCAACCGCCCGCGTACCAATATGTACGACGGTGCCAAGAGTTGCGCCATTGCTGCTGCCCTGTATGGTGGCGAGACAGGTTGTAGTTTTGGATGTTTGGGGTGTGGCGACTGCGTGTCGGCCTGCCAGTTTGATGCGATTCACATGAATCCGGAAACCGGACTGCCCGAAGTAGACGAAGCAACGTGTACGGCATGTGGAGCCTGCGTAAAAGCTTGTCCCAAATCAATCATCGAGATTCGTCCGCAAGGAAAGAAGTCGCGCCGTGTATACATCTCTTGTGTCAATAAAGACAAGGGAGCTGTAACCCGCAAGGCCTGCTCGGTAGGTTGTATCGGTTGTGGTAAGTGTGTAAAGGTATGTCCTTACGAAGCTATCAGCTTGGAGAACAACCTGGCATACATCGACTTTAACAAATGTAAGTCGTGCCGCAAGTGTGTGGAAGAGTGTCCGCAACAAACCATTATTGAGTTAAACTTCCCGGCACGTAAGCCTAAAGCGGAAGCCGTAACCGAATAACAAACAGCTAAAACGTATATACATATGTTGAAGACATTTTCAATAGGTGGAGTTCATCCACACGAAAATAAGCTTTCAGCCAATCAGCCTATTATTACAGCAGCGATTCCGGCCAAAGCCGTGATTCTGTTGGGACAGCACATTGGTGCACCTGCCAAACCGGTGGTTGCCAAAGGTGATGTTGTGAAAGTAGGTACCAAGATTGCTGAAGCAGCCGGCTTTGTATCGGCAGCCATCCACTCGTCTGTAAGCGGGAAGGTAGCCAAGGTCGATTCGATTATCGATGCAAGCGGCTATGCCAAACCTGCCATCTTTATTGATGTGGAAGGTGACGAATGGGAAGAAACCATTGACCGTACCCCGGAATTGGTGAAGGAATGTAGCCTTACCCCGGAAGAAATAGTAAAGAAAATAGCCGATGCCGGTATTGTAGGTATGGGTGGAGCTTGCTTTCCTACGCAAGTAAAACTTACCCCGCCGCCTACAGCGAAAGCAGAGTGCGTTATTATTAATGGTGTAGAGTGCGAACCGTACCTTACTTCGGACCACCAACTGATGTTGGAGCATGCCGAGGAAATTATGGTAGGTGTATCGTTGCTCATGAAAGCCGTAAAGGTAAACAAAGCCTTTATCGGTATTGAGAATAACAAGCCCGATGCCATTGCCCTGATGACTAAAATTGCTGCTGCCTACCCAGGTATCGAGGTAGTTCCCTTGAAGGTGCAATATCCGCAAGGAGGCGAAAAGCAGTTGATTGATGCCATTACCCGCCGTCAGGTAGGAAGCGGACAGTTGCCCATCTCTACCGGTGCCGTGGTGCAGAACGTAGGTACGGCTTATGCCGTGTACGAGGCTGTACAGAAAAACAAACCTTTGTTTGAACGTGTAATAACCGTAACAGGTAAGTCGGTTGCCAAACCTTCCAACTTCCTGGCACGTATCGGTACGCCGATGAGCCAACTCATTGAAGCCTGCGGTGGTCTGCCTGCAGATACCGGTAAGGTAATTGGTGGTGGCCCCATGATGGGTAAAGCCCTGGTAAGTACCGATGTGCCGATGGCGAAGGGAAGCTCGGGTATTCTTATCATGAACCAGAAGGAAGCCAAACGTGGAGAAATTCAGAACTGCATCCGTTGCGGTAAGTGCGTAAGCGCCTGTCCCATGGGATTGGAGCCTTACCTGCTCTCGGCTTTGTCGGAAAATGCTGATTTTGAAAGAATGGAAAAAGAAAACATCATGGATTGCATCGAGTGCGGATCGTGCCAGTTTACCTGTCCCGCCAACCGTCCGTTGCTTGACTACTGCCGCTTGGGTAAAGCGAAGGTAGGTGCTATGATTCGTGCTCGTCAAGCTACTAAATAATTACGAAGATGGAAAATAAATTAAGAGTATCCCTGTCGCCCCACGTTCATAGTGGCGACAGCGTACGCAAAAATATGTATGGCGTACTGATTGCCTTGGTACCCGCTTTCTTGGTGTCGCTTTTCTTCTTCGGAGTAGGTGCACTGATTGTGACGGCTGCTTCGGTGGCATCTTGTGTGTTCTTTGAATGGGCCATTGTGAAGTATCTGCTCAAGAAAGATACCACGACTGTTTGCGACGGATCGGCTGTAATTACCGGCGTATTGCTGGCTTTCAACTTACCCTCCAATCTGCCCATCTGGATTATCGTACTGGGCGCCCTGTTTGCTATCGGGGTAGGTAAAATGTCGTTCGGCGGTTTGGGTAACAATCCGTTTAACCCCGCATTGGCAGGACGTGTGTTTCTGTTGATATCGTTCCCGGTACAGATGACTTCATGGCCGGTAGTAGGACAGCTTGGCGCTTATACCGATGCGGCAACCGGTGCTACTCCGTTGGCTGTTATGAAAGGAGTAATCAACGGTGCTCCCGGCGCTTCGCTTGATCAGCTTCCCGATTCATTCAGCTTGCTGATTGGTCAGAACGGTGGTTGTATCGGTGAAGTAAGTGCGTTGGCATTGCTTGTCGGCCTGGCGTATATGTTGTGGAAGAAGATTATCACCTGGCACATCCCTGTATCCATCCTGGCTACCGTGTTTGTGTTTGGAGGTATCATGCACTTGTCTAACCCGGCATTGTATGTATCGCCGCTGTTGCAACTACTTTCGGGTGGTTTGCTGTTGGGGGCTATCTTCATGGCTACCGACTATGTAACCTCGCCCATGAGCAAGAATGGTATGCTGATATATGGTGTGTGCATCGGTTTGCTTACGGTGATTATCCGTCTGTTCGGCGTATATCCCGAAGGTATGTCGTTTGCCATTCTGATTATGAATGCCTTCACCCCGCTTATTAATACCTATTGTAAACCAAAACGCTTTGGGGAGGTAGCGAAGAAGAAATGAAAAAGTTAGAATCATCTTTAAAGAATATGTTGCTGGTACTTACCGGGGTTACTGCTATCTCGGTGGCATTACTGGCTTATGTGAACGAACTTACTCAGGAACCCATTGCGGCTGCCAATGCCAAAACATTGAGCGATGCCGTAAAAGTAGTAGTGCCCGAGTTTGATAATGACCCCATTGCCGAAGCTACCCAACAAGAGGTTGACGGAACAACGTACACCATCTATCCCGCTAAGAAAAACGGCGAATGGGTAGGTGCTGCCGTTGAATCATCCGCCCTTGGTTTCGGTGGCGAACTGAAAGTGTTGGTAGGCTTTGATAACGTAGGGAAAATCTATAACTACTCACTGCTGTCACATGCCGAAACTCCGGGACTGGGCTCCAAAGCAGCCGACTGGTTTAAAGAAGGCGGCAAAGGAAGTATTGTAGGCATGAATCCCGGCGATGCTACCCTGGTGGTAAGTAAGGATGGCGGACAGGTAGATGCCATTACCGCATCGACCATTACCTCACGTGCTTTCCTGAATGCCGTGAATGCTGCCTATGCTGCGTATAAAGGCAACGATACTACCAACGGTACTACCGGTGCTACACAGAAAGTTGAACCGAATGCTAATTAAGAAAGGAGTAAGATATGAGTAATTTTAAAATATTAATGAACGGGATTGTCAAAGAGAATCCTACGTTTGTGCTCCTGCTTGGTATGTGTCCTACGCTGGGAACCACCTCTTCGGCCATCAATGGTATGGGTATGGGATTGGCTACCGCTTTCGTATTGATTTGTTCCAACGTAGCCATCTCCCTGATCAAGAACCTCATTCCCGATATGGTGCGTATTCCTGCCTTTGTGGTAGTAATCGCTTCGTTTGTAACCCTGTTGCAGATGGTGATGCAGGCGTATGTGCCGGCTCTGTATGCTACCTTGGGGCTGTTTATTCCGTTGATTGTAGTAAACTGTATCCTGTTGGGACGTGCCGAGGCATTTGCAGCCAAGAATTCGCCAATGGCTTCCATGTTCGATGGCATTGGTATGGGACTTGGTTTTACCATTGCCCTCACGCTTTTGGGTGCTATCCGTGAGTTCCTGGGAACCGGAAAGATTTTCGATATGTCGATTCTTCCCGAAGAGTACGGTATGCTCATCTTTGTATTGGCACCGGGTGCATTTATTGCATTGGGATACCTCATTGCCTTGATTAACAACTTTAAGAAGGCATAACTAACAGATAGGAGATAAGATTATGGAATATATATTGATATTTATATCGGCAATCTTTGTTAACAACATCGTGTTGTCGCAATTCTTAGGAATTTGTCCCTTTCTGGGAGTTTCAAAGAAAGTAGATACGGCTATGGGTATGAGCGCCGCTGTGGCCTTTGTACTTACCATTGCTACCATTGTAACTTTCTTGATTCAAAAGTATGTACTCGATGCTTTTGGTATAGGATACCTGCAAACCATCACATTCATCCTGGTGATTGCTGCCCTGGTGCAGATGGTGGAGATTATCCTGAAAAAGGTATCGCCTGCTTTGTATCAGGCATTGGGCGTGTTCCTGCCGTTGATTACAACTAACTGTTGTATCCTGGGTGTGGCTATCCTCGTTATCCAGAAAGATTATGACCTGCTCACCGGTGTGGTATATGCGTTCTCTACCGCTATTGGTTTCGGACTTGCCCTGGTGCTGTTTGCCGGTTTGCGCGAACAAATGAGTCTGGTGAAAATACCCAAAGGAATGGAAGGTACCCCGATTGCTTTGATAACCGCCGGTTTACTGGCCATGGCATTTATGGGATTCTCAGGCTTGGTATAAGCGTAAAGAACTACTAAAAAACGGGCCGATGCGTTGCGTAGTGTTAACAAAATAGACACTTTGCAGCGTATCGGCTTTTTTTATGTTAGAAAAGGTTGCTTTTTTTGTCTACTATGATTGGAAAGTTAAAAAAATATCTATCTTTGTCACAGGATTCATAGACAAAACCTCTTGATTTAAGTATGAAAGAAAGAATATTGGTAACAGGTGGAACCGGATACATTGGTTCACATACCGTAGTAGAACTTCAAAATAACGGTTACGAAGTAATCGCCATCGACAACCTCTCGAACTCGAATGCCAACGTAATTGATAGCATTGAACAAATTACGGGTATCCGCCCCATCTTTGAAGAACTGGATTGCTTGGATTATAACGGACTGGATGCTTTGTTTACCAAATACAAAGGTATTAAAGCCATCATTCATTTTGCAGCCAGCAAAGCCGTGGGTGAGTCTGTACAAAAGCCCTTACTTTATTATCGCAACAACCTCGTATCTCTTATTAATATATTGGAATTAATGCCCAAGCATGGGGTAGACGGACTGGTGTTCTCTTCTTCGTGTACGGTGTACGGACAGCCCGATGTGCTTCCGGTAACTGAACAAGCTCCCACCAAGAAGGCAGAATCGCCTTATGGTAATACCAAGCAGATTAATGAAGAGATTGTAAATGATACTATCGCCTCAGGTTCGCCCATCAGCGCTATCCTGTTGCGTTATTTTAATCCGATTGGTGCACATCCCACAGCATTGTTGGGTGAGTTGCCTAATGGAGTTCCCCAAAACCTGATTCCGTTCCTTACACAGACTGCCATGGGCATCCGTGAAAAGTTGAGCGTGTTTGGCAACGATTACAATACTCCTGACGGTTCTTGCATCCGCGACTACATCAATGTAGTGGATTTGGCCAAGGCGCACGTAATTGCCATTAACCGGATTTTGGAGAAGAAGCAGAAAGCAAAAGTAGAAGTGTTTAACCTGGGAACCGGACGTGGTATGTCGGTACTGGAATTAATCAACGCTTTTGAAGCTGCTACCGGAGTGAAACTGAACTACCAGATTGTAGGACGCCGTGCCGGAGATATTGAACAAGTTTGGGCAAACCCCGAATTTGCCAACAATGAACTGGGATGGACAGCCGTTGAAACCATTGAAGATACTTTACGTTCTGCATGGAATTGGCAGCTGAAACTCCGTGAAAAAGGGATACAATAGTTGTATTTTCTTTTTGAAAAATGTTGCATTTTTGTTTTTATTAACAATAAGAAAATAAACAAATATAGCAATATATTTGTTTATAGTATGCAAATCGACCTGACGCCTTTTGTGTGTATGTGAATATCCATGGATTGGTACTTATGTCTCCCTGGCATAGACAGGTAAGATTGCATAGTAGTTTTGTCGTGTTTTATTTTGTGTTTGTGTTGTGACGGTGCTACGACGTGAGTCGTGGCACCGTTTTATTTTTCTATCGATTCTATTTGTTCAGGTCTTCCTTCAATCGTAGGATGGCTTTCTCGGCATCCTTTTCTTCTTCTAACAACGTCACGAAACGGCTTCCTACAATGCCTCCTCTGGAGAATTCGCAGGCAGCTTTGAAAGTGGCTTGATTGGAAATTCCAAAACCTACCATACGCGGGTTACGCAGGTTCATGGCATCAATCCGTTGGAAGTAGGCTCGCTTTTGTGTATCAAAATCTTGTTGCGCCCCTGTGGTAGCAGCCGATGATACCATGTAGATAAACCCATCGGTGTTTGCATCAATTTCACGTATCCGCTCTTCACTGGTTTCAGGGGTGATAAGCATAATTACTTTGATGTCGTATTGTTCGGCAATGGGGCGGTACTCTGCCTGGTAATCGCGGAAAGGCAGGTCGGGAATGATAACGCCATCGATACCGCAGGCGGCACACTCCCGGCAAAAGTTCTCAAAGCCGAATTGCATGATGGGATTGAGGTATCCCATAAACAACAAGGGAATGGAAACATCCCGGCGGATATCCGCCAGTTGCTTGAAGAGCAGGCGTAACGACATGCCGTTGTGCAGAGCCCGGGTGGCAGCGTTCTGTATAACTACTCCATCGGCCATAGGGTCGCTGAAGGGAATGCCTATCTCAATCATACATACCCCGTTTTTTTCTAAAGCGCGTATTACTTGCGTGGTATTGTCGAGGGTAGGGGTTCCGGCACAGAAATAGATGGAAAGCAGATTTTGCTTGTCACTATGGAATAATTGGTTGATTCTGTTCATACTGTGTGTGATTATGAGTTAGTAAATATCGGGATGTAACTTGCCTTGTAATCCGTCCAGGAAGAAGCGGATGCGTTCCGGGTCTTTCTTTCCGGGGGCGGTTTCAAAACGACTGTTGATGTCGTAACCGGCAAGGTAGTGGTGATTGAATTCCTTTAAGGCACGTGAGCTGTATTGGTTGAGTCCGCCGCTTAGCAGGAACGGGGTGCGACCGGTATAGTTGTGCAGCAAACTCCAATCGAACTGTTTGCCTGAACCACCGTGCTTCTCGCACTTGGTATCGAAGAGGTAGTAGTTACATAATCCTTCGTACTCGTATACGGCGGCAAGATCGGTCAGCGTAGCCATCGGGAAAGCTTTGATAAGCTTGAACCCGGCAGCCTGCAGGGCGCGGCAATAAGCGGGCGACTCTTTACCATGCAGTTGGATGTACTGCAGGCCGAAGCGGTCGGCAACCATTTCGATGGTGTCCCGTTCTTCGTTTACGAAGATACCTACACGAATGGCTTTCTGCGGCATGTAGTCGGGTAACTCGCACATGCACCGGGGCGACTTG